>CALDTJ010000084.1 GCA_937924145.1 uncultured Saprospiraceae bacterium | reverse complement strand
CAAATTATTATTCTTAATAAAATGTTTGTCGTTGATTTTAATGGTTTTAAACATGTCAAACCCGTCTGAATGCTTGCGGGCAGGTCTTCGAAGACCTGCCCGCAAGCATTCAGGCGGGTTTGACATATTTTGACTTTCTACACAACCCCAATAATAGGCTATTCACTGTCCCTTATTCTTTGCCAGAAAACAATTATTCATTTTTTAAACAAAGAAGCTGAAGTGCTTGTTAGGCAGGAGTATCGGAGTAAGCTATCCAATGTTAGCTTAAATGAGTCATAAAATAGTAATACTCCAAACTTTTAAACATAAAAACATAATTTCAAAATGGCACTTCCTGCATTATTTGACAATTTAAGACTACCCGTTATTGGTTCTCCTTTGTTTATTATTTCTGGTCCTGAATTAGTGATAGCCCAATGTAAGGCTGGAATAGTAGGATCATTTCCTGCCTTAAATGCAAGACCTCAATCTCAGTTGGATGAATGGATTCACCAAATCACTGAAGCGTTAGCGGCTCATGATAGAGATCATCCAGACCAACCAGCAGCCCCTTTTGCAGTCAACCAGATTGTCCATCGAAGTAATAACCGATTAGAAGAGGATATGGTGACTTGTGCCAAATGGAAAGTGCCTTTAATGATTACCTCTCTCGGAGCCAGAGAAGAAATAAATGTAGCTGCCCACGAATGGGGCGGTATTGTTTTGCATGACGTGATTAATGATCGCTATGCACACAAAGCTATAGAAAAAGGAGCAGATGGTCTAATACCAGTAGCTGCAGGTGCAGGAGGACATGCTGGTACCACTTCCCCATTTGCTTTAATACAGGAAATCAGAACTTGGTACGATGGACCAGTTGCGTTGTCAGGTTCTATAGCATCAGGTGCA
Organism: uncultured Saprospiraceae bacterium; assembly: GCA_937924145.1. Classification (GTDB taxonomy): domain Bacteria; phylum Bacteroidota; class Bacteroidia; order Chitinophagales; family Saprospiraceae; genus JAFMDF01. The sequence continues at coordinate 17,942 of CALDTJ010000084.1, read as the reverse complement.
GCTATTCTAAGCGCGCAAGCCATGGGTGCTGATTTGGCTTACATCGGTAGTGCATTTATAGCCGCTAAAGAAGCTAGGGCTAGTGATGATTATAAACAAGGTGTAGTAGATGGTAAAGCTGCTGATATTGTTTACTCTAATTTATTTACAGGTGTCCATGGTAATTATTTAAAAAAGTCGATAGAAAATGCAGGGTTAGATCCTAACAATTTACCAGAAAGTGATCCAAGTAAGATGAATTTTGGCTCTGGTGGAAATACTAAAGCTAAGGCATGGAAGGATATCTGGGGATGTGGTCAAGGTATTGGGAATATTGATGAAGTTTTATCTGCGGGGGATTTGGTGGCAAAGTTTCGGAAAGAGTATGAAACAGCTCATGCAAGGATGGCTAAAATAGTCAGTTAAATCTGTTAGATTTTGAGTTCCAAATATGAATTCCGAAGAGCATTCAATACGAATAGTCCTCGATGAAATCGGAGAAAATGAATAAATAGAGCATTCGACAAGCCTGAAAGGCTTAAATAATAGGAATTTTAATGTTCAAGTCTTTCAGACTTTTAAAGAAGTGCTTAAAATATCACTTCCCCCAATTTTATTGGGGGCTATTCACCTTCAATCCTTTCAGGATTTGATGATTAAAAGATATGGGGTGTCGTTAGAATTTTAAATTATCTGATACGTAAACTGTAAAACGTTGATCCTTTGATGCTATAAAAAAAGATAGCTAACCCAACATGATAGACTGTAAAAAAAGAAATCATTAACCATTACCGAAGTAATAATTAACGATTTCTAAAATTGTTTTTCTAAAGACTTAATTGTGCTTGTCGTACTTTTTGTAAGCTTAAATACTACTTACAAATTTGGCGACTGCCTGTCTACCGACAGGTAGAAAGTCGCCAGTACTAGTTATTTCCTTTTACGAAACGATCTAGCACGACAGATTTTCCGTCAAACTGTACTTCAATAGAATAGATACCGAAAGTTAATTGGTCTACACCCAACTGTACTTTGTTAAATCCATCTGTTAAATTTACAGCTTGTCTTTTCATCTCTTTGCCAGTAGCATCCATAATAACTAAATCACCGTCCGTTGTACCATTAGTCCAGTTCAAATCAACAAATACCTCATTTATAGCTGGATTAGGATACACTTTAGTAGATTCAATTACTATTTCAGTCGCTTCTACGTTGGTTGTTAAGTTAGCTTGACAAGGCACTTCTGTATAGTCTACAGCATTGCCTCTATAAGCCTCCCCTCTTGCACCAAAAATGGTAATAGAGTTTCCAACGTTTGCTCTTCTGCTGTTAGGAGCCATGAATGGATCATCCGCATTATCCATCAAAATGACTGAACCAGCACATGGTAAAGCATTTTTGAAAGTAAATAATGGCATTTCCACTCCAGCCTCATAGTTAAAGTTAACAGTACCTAAAGACGCTAATCCGAATGAGATGTAATCCGTTGCTGGTGCCTCGGCAGGCGCATCGCTGCGAGAATTATCTTGCCAGTCGACGTCTAACTGTAAGCTCACCAAGTCGGTTACTTCAAAAGAATTAGTTGGCACTTTAACCGTCACCTGAGCGGTGCTGGTAATGTTATAAGGATGTTCCCAAGACTTTTCTGGTATCAGAGATACTTGATAAGTCTCGCCATCTTCTAACATGGTCAATTTAAATTGAACTTGTGCAGAAGTTAAAGAAATAGCGGCCATTACAAATAACATTGTAAAGAAGCCTTTAAAAGTGTGTGTGTTGTTCATCTTAGAGAATGTCATAATAAAACAATTGTTTATAGGTTTGATTAATACAGGTATTTGTTAGTTTTCCGTTGACTTTTTAACAATAGGAACTTGGAAAAATATAATCCACCCATTTTACTTGTTCTTTTTACTTTATACTGCGTTAAAAATACTCGCCATAGCTAAGGCTATGTCTGCGTTTTTTGCCTTGTCTAAAGAAAAAATAACTTCGCAAAACTTAGGTGCATTATTTATTTCCAACCCCCTTAAATCCAAAGATTGAATATTAAAATCCTGCATTATCAAAGACCATTTCTCCAAGAGAACAATCCCATGTTTTTTGCCTTTTTCTAAATTCATCTCTTTTAACTTTTTCTGTTTAATTATCTCCTTCAAACCACGAATACCTTCCTTAAGGTATTTGTTCAAAAATTGCGTAATTCAAACGATATCGAGTATTGCCCGGATGGAACAATACGTTGAAAAATATGATTGCATCAATATCGTTCTTCGGTCCTTGATATTTAACCTTACCGTCCATATTGGTATCTGATCCATAGTATCCATGCAATACACTGTTATAAGTGATCGGAGCTGATGGATTGGAGTACCATAACGAAAGGAAAATATCAAAGAAAATCATATCTCTATCTGGAAGCCCTAATCCGCCACCTGCTAAAATGATATATCCATCAGGGTTGGCATTTCCTCCCCAAAGAACCATCGTGCCTTGGTAGTCTTGGAGCGCGTGTGTACCATACGTAGGGGTTGTTGGATCAGTGAAATCTAATGTAGTAGGTGTGCCACTTTGAAAAGCTAATGGCGCTGCGGTCATAACTCCCAAGTGATTTCTATGTTTGACACAAACATAATAGTTGCCATCAGGTATGTTTAATTGTAGATTAGAAGTACCATCCACATCCACTACATCTCCATCTCTTTGAATAAGTGCAGACCTTGTAGCAAACACCATCGTCGAGTCGTCCTCTGATCTAAGTTCAACAAATACCCAATCCACAATCGCATCATCTCCTGCGACATCTAATAGGCCAGTTACCATTTCTTCTCCACCACCTTCCCCGATATGGTTGAAAGATGGGATACCCGTGTAAGGTTCTTTTTGAGGAATGTAGGACTTGCGTCGTAATCGGTCATTCATCAAACCTTTATTAGATTCAAAAGGGCCTTGTAACATTGCTTTTAATGCTAACTCATTCGTCGAAACGGCATCAGATTGCGCGCAAGCTAGGACATCATCCATAGCAACCGTACCTAATTGTCCTAATGCAATTTGTGTGCTTCCATCGTTATTTGTAGCACTATTAAAGTGGGTATTGTTTGCTTCGAAAGTTAACTTAGGTGAAGCATCATTGTCCATGATGTCAAAACAAAGTACTCCAAAATCTTCCCATGCAGCAGTCGTAATTTCTGGACAACTTACTCCTTCACCGTTTAACGTCATCGTCAAACAGAATTTACCTGGCACAGAACTACCATCAAATTTATGGTCATCCCAAAGTTCCATATTGCCACCTGTACAATCTGTATCCTTATCAAATTGAGTAGAAGTATAGCCAGAAAATTCTAAGGCATCAGCATTGTAATTAACCATGATAGAAGACGTTCCTATAAAGAAATCTTCCTGCTGGCCTTTTCCTTGTAAAATCACACAGTAAGTATTGCTATCACAATCTAATCTAGGTCGGAATCTTAAGTCAATTTCGCTAGTGATCTCTGGTACGGATTCTCCTACACAGTTACAGTTTCCATCTTCCGCATCGTTAATCGTAGCTAAATCTCCGTCTGTACAAGGTGTCCCTTTCTCTGGACAATTCGTTTCTAAACAGATGATTTGGACAATTTTTCCAACCTGGCAAGCACTTGCATTATTTACCAGTTCGACAAAAGAGAAAATCACCTTTTGTCCAGCTACTAATACTAAACCTTCAGGTAAAATCACTGGTTCCAAAATAGTACCATCCTCCATTTCAATTAATAAAGAACAAGCATCCAAACCAGTTCTATCAATAACAGTTCCGCTATTTTCTAAAGCACAAGGAGTACCAATACATCCACATTCGCCATCTTCCATGTCTGCAAATGTTTCGTCCTTTCCATCATCACATGCAGTACCTACAGGTGCGCAACATCCGAACTCTCCAGAGAATTCGTTCGCTAAACATCCAGTATTTTCTATTTCATTTAAAAGCGTCGTATCTTTTACGGTCACGTAGAAAAGTACCGTTCCTTGTTTTCCTTCTTCTGCTACATAGTTAGACCCAATTCCAGTATTTCCAAGATTATCTTCCCATCGGATATCATACACATCCGCACAAGCTACTTCTAACTGTACTCCACAGTTTTCTGTTGAATTGACCAATTGAGCATCTATCTTTGGAATCACATTGAAAGCAATAAAGAACACTCCGATTACACAACCATTCTCATCTGACATCTCTACGTTAATCGTGAATTGACTAATTGTGCAACCATCTATCCCCTTCTCTAACTTGATACTAGCTAAGTCTAATTCGTTTTCATTATCAACAATAGTATAAGTGAAATTATCTGAGAAATCTAAGCGATTGAACAAGTTGATTTCGTCTCCTTCACAACCGTATAGATCAATAATTTTCAGATCAGGGTCAGGACAAAGTGAAGCACAATTATAATCTGCTGAAAAGGTATGATTAAAACAACCCAATTCTTCTTCATCAGATAAAATAATTTCTTCCTTCAAATAATTAGCATAAAAAGTAACCGTTCCAGAAGTACCTTCTAAAGCAGTGTAACTAGCACCAACGCCCGTATTTCCATCAGTATCTTCCCAGTTTACTTCGTAATTTTCTGGACATTCCATCACTAAGCTAACACCACAAGCATTATCTTGTGTTACAATTGTTTCCGCATAGATGGCAGGAATCACCTGAACCGTCAACTGAATCACCTCGACCAAACATGCTAGATCATCGTATGCTTTAAATTCGAATTCCTTCATTCCCATTTCACAACCGAATGGATTGCCTACTCTATAAATTCCATCTGCGATATATTCACTATCAATCACATATTGCTTATCGTCTCCTAATCCTAATCTTTCGAAAAGGTTAACCGAAGTTTCTGCACAGACCGTTATAAACTCGTTTCGCTCAATAGTTGGAGGACAAGCTGATTCACAATTAAAGTCTGCATAAATGGTATCAATTGGACAAGCAAAATCAAATAGACTATCTGCTATTGGTGTAACATAAAACGCCACGATTCCATTGGTACCTGATGCCCCAACATAGCTATTTCCTGTTCCACTACCTCCTAGATTATCCGTCCAAGCGATCTCATAATTTTCTGTACAGTTGATAAATAATTTTGGATTACAGTAACTACTATCCGACTCGTATCGAATAGTTCCATTGACAGTTGGGGAAATTTGCATTTGTACCCCAATGTCTCTAATCAAACAACCGTCCGTATTATAGACACTAGCAGAAAAACTACTAATTCTTGGTTCACATTCCGTATTTTCAAACTTCACATTTCCACTCTCATCTAAATCTACGCCGATAACCACATATCTAAAACCTGGAGCAATGTCCAAATAGTTAGGCATATTAATACTTTCCTCTCCACAGATAGTCAAAATTCTATCTTCTGCTATCGTAGGTGGACAATCTGCACTACAGTTATAGTCGCTTTCAAATTGTTGGGTGAAGCAGCCTAATTCCACATCAGAAAGAATAATTCTATCTGTTAGATATTCTACAGTAAAAGTCACTATACCTGAAGTATTTTCCGAAGCCACATAAATAGGGCCTGTTCCTGTATTTCCATCTGTATCTTCCCAGGTAATGGCATAATTCTCAATACACTCTATTTCAAATTTGACCTCACAGCTTCCGTCATCAAATTGATAAAAAGAACCAAATATTTCAGGGATAACCGTTGCTTTTACCGTAATAATTTCAAGCAGACATTGGTTATCGTCATAGGCTTTTAACGTATACTCTTTTGTACCTATTTCACAACCAAATGGATTTCCAACAAAATAAATAGAATCTAAAATGGCTTCATTATCAGACACGTAGAAAGTATTAGGAGAAAGTCCCAATCTATCCAAAATATTAATCTGAGTTCCAGCACATACCGTTAGTTCCTCTGTTCTTTCAATCGTTTCTGGACAAGCTGATTCGCAATTAAAGTCTGCTTGAAATGTATCAATTGGACAAGCAAAATCAAATAGGCTATCTACTAAAGGCGTTACATAAAATGCGACGGTCCCATTAGTGCCCGCTGTTGCCTCATAGATATTCCCTTCACCACTATTTCCTAAATCGTCAGACCAAGTAACTTGGTAGTGTTCAGGACATTCTAAAAATAATTTTGGTGTACAAAGCGTCCCTAAAGATTCGTAGCTAATATTTCCTAAAACTGTTGGATAAATGGTTACTCCAACACCATGCGAAATCAATACACAATCATTTGAGTCAAAAACAGTTATTTCAAAGCCTGTAGTTTTTATCTCACAACTTTGATTAGTGAAAGTAACAGTTTGATCCTCACTCACTTCTATTCCGTTGACCGTATAACGAGCATTTGGATCAATATCAAAATACTCTTCAATATTAATCGTTTCTTCACCACATACATTGATTAACCAATCAGCCGCTATTGAAGGCGGGCAATCTGGTATACAACTAAAGTCAGCAATGAATGAGTCAACTGCGCAAGGTAAGTTTGTAAGCGTACTATCAATCGGGTAAACATAAAAGGTAACATAACCAGTCGTATTAGCAACACCGTTGTAAGTTCCACCTATTCCTCCATTTCCAGCATTATCTTCCCAAACGATTTGGTAATATTCCTCACATTCTAATATTAAAGAAGGATTACAAAAGGTCGAATCATCCGGATATTGTATAGTCCCGAAAATCTCAGGTAATACAGCAATAGATACCTCTCGAACCTCCACTAAACATTGACGCTCATCATATCCATTTATTTTTAATTCTAGAAATCCTTTTTCGCAACCAAATGGGTTTCCAATCTCAATTTGTCCATTTGCGATACTAGCTCCTGACCCTGTAATAGGTTCTGCATATTCGAAAGTGAACTCTAGCCCTGAAGGTAAAGCAAGATAGTTATATAAATCAAGGTTTTCACCAGCACAACTATTAATCAAAGTGTCAGAAATATTAACATCAGGGCATAAGCTAGGACAAGAAAAGTCTGCTTGGAAACTATCTCTTCCACATCTTTCCTCTTGATATAAGTCACTAATAGGAGCCACATAAAAAGTAACATATCCAGATGCACCTTCCGTACCTTCATAAATCGCTCCTATACCAATATTTCCACTATCATCCTTCCAAGTGACTTCATAAAAATCTGAGCAAGAAAGCTCTAATTTAGCCTTACAAAAATCATTTTCATGAATGATTTCCCCTTGAATAGGGAGAATAATATTGATTTTAAGCGATACATATCGAATTGGACAATTGTCTTCATTAAAAATAGTGAATTGAATTATTTTTTCAGAAACACCACAAGTTAAAGAATCTCCAACTAATGGATATTCAGTGATGTCTGCGTCAATACCATCCGCCTCAAATCGTTCTGAATCACCAATTTGCAATCTATTTTTTAGATTAATAAAGTCTCCTTGACAACCAACTATTGTCAACTCTTCCTGTGTAGAAGCTGGGCACGGTTTAGGGCAGTCGAAAGCCACTTCGTATTGCTGAGTTAAGCAAGGTAATTCCAGACTATCAGGAAGATCTAATCCGATAAAATTCAAATTGAATACTACAACGCCACTTTCGCCAGCTGTTGCATTATATATATTTCCTGTACCAACTTCATCTCCAGATTGCCAACTAACATTGTATAAATCTGGACATTCAAGTACTAATTCAGCCGTACAACTATCAGTAAGTTGGGCATCTCCAATAACTCTTGGAATGGTTTTAATTATTAAAACACTATTTTCCACAGTACATTGGCGCTCATCAAATATTTGATAGGCAAACTCAAAATTGCCAATCTGACAGCCTGTCGATGGTAATAAATATTGAGTAGTATTAAATATTGGTTCTTGTGTATTTTTATTAGAAAATGAAACCGTAGCATCTGCTGATAAATTTGCCAAAGCCATTAAGTTGACAATATCTTTTTCACATTGATAAACAACAATTTCTTTTTCAACTACTCTTGGGCAAGGTTCTCCTGCAAGGGTAATTCTTTGGGTACAACTAGTTTCGTTTCCACAAGCATCTGTCGCAGTCCAAGTCCTCACGATAGTTACATTTTCAACTCCACAATCAGTTGGTACAGTGCCTTCATCCACAAAAGACAAAGCCACACTAGAACAACTATCAAATGCTGTAGCAAACGATTCTAAACTTTCTGGTGAAATACTTTGACCACAGTTAACTGTCACATCATCAGGACATATTAAAACTGGTGCTGTGTCATCAATAATTTTAACCAATTGCGTACAGGTAGCAAAATTACCACAAGCGTCCGTCGCAGTCCAAGTTCGATTAAACTGACGTTGTACTTTATTTTCACAAACCTCAGAAATTACTTCATCCGTAAAAGTGATGGTCATTTCTTCTAAACTCGCACAATTATCAGAAATTACTGGCTGTTCGGTTTCAATAATAGCTCCATTGATAGCACTACAATTAATAATAGACTCTGCTGCACAGTTAATGGTAGGTGCTATATCATCCACCTCAGTTATCCTTTGTATATGCGTACCAAGGTTATCACAAAGATCAAATGCCGTCCAAGTTCTAACATATACTTTGGAAGAACCACAAATGCCATCCTCTACTATTTCCTTTTGCTCAATTCCTGCTAAGAAACAATTATCTAATGCTTGGATAGCACCCATTTCTGGAACATTACCACAAGAGACCGTCATATCAGCTGGAGCGTTCATAAAAATCGGAGGCAACTCATCATTGAACTGTAACGTCACCTTAGCTTCAGCACAACAGTTGTCATCTGAGTCATTACATACCTTGTAGGTCAATTCATCTTCCCCGCAAAACGCCGCGTTGGAAGTATATAATAAAGTACCATTAGGGTTAATAGAAGCTGTTCCTTTAGTAGGATTGGAAACAATAGAATAAACTGGATTGGAAACAATGTCATTACCTGAAATATTTGCTTCGATACTTGCCGTTGGACAATCGAATTGCAGGGTATCATTATTTAAGGTAGGTACATCACAGGCACATTGAGTAGCTAATAAATCACCATTAGCAGCAAAAACACCCTTAGTAGGTGCTTGCGAGCCATCATTCGGCGAATGTCTATTAAAATTAGTATTGCCTACATCAAAGGTGAAATTTGGTGAAGTATTGATATTTTTTATGGTAAATCTAGCAAAACCAATCGTTAACCATTCATTTTCTATGGTAGGAAAACTAGCTGCTGCAATTTCTGATAATAAAGTCAAATTACAGGTTCCAGCAAAAGAGCTATTAAATTTATGAGTATCCCAAACACTGGCTGCCGAGCCAAAAAAGTCTACTTTATCATTTTCATCAAAGTTTTCGGAAGTATAATCCAAAAATTCTAAAACCTCATCATCATATTTAAATAAAATGGAAGAAGTCCCAATCCGAAAAGAGTCTTGCTGAGATTTAATTTGTAGGGAAGCAGTCAATACATTATCCGCACAATTCACTTCTGTGTGAATACGCAAGTCGTAAATATCATTCTCGTTTTGTCCATATCCATTAGACAAAATGATGAAATTCGATAATACAAACAAAAATAACTTCGTAAAAGCAGTGTAAGCGTTCAATTGCATCTAAGTAAGAGCGTTTATGATATTAAAGATTCTGTAGACGGAGGGGATGTGTTAACCTTTCGTTTAAATAGAGGGAGTGAATAAAAAAGGGAGCGAAATTTAATTTGTGGGGATGAGGGTATAGATTTTAAATAGACGGGTTTATCTAAATACTGCAATTTTCATACCAAAGAAGAAGAAGGAATGGAGAAGTGGTTGTGGCCTGTTGGAATGTTAATATAGGCGCTCTAAAAGGTAGGAATTATTGATTTTAAGTACCAAACTGAAAGAAAGAGATGCTTACAATCAAGGTGCTCTACGTCTTCGGGCACGGATTAATTTAAATTTTCATGATACATCATGTCTATTAAATAAGCGTTTTTTTATAAAATTATTATTGCAAAAACAAAGCTATCTTTCAGGACACTAATTATCTAATGGTTTAAGACATAAATCCTTGACAATTTTAATAGGCGTCTTTTTCCCTTATGCTGCGTTATTTTTTTCTCAAATAGCTCCAGCTATTCTTAAAAAAATGCCTTGCCAACGAAAAAATATACTCGATTAAACTATCAATTATTTATGACTTGGACCACTAATTAAATTACCCTTAAGGGTAGACATATTAAAAAAAACGCTTTATTTTGCAATACAATATAAATTTATATATTATTTAATTAATTATCAATGAATTACCAAGTAGATCACGACCAAATTGCAAATAATGAACATCTCAAAGTACTTCAAATTTTAGATAACTGGTATCAGCCAAACAGTTTAGGAAATATAGATCGATTTATAGAAGAAATAAAAGTTATCGAAAAATATTCCTTTAATAAAAAAGTATACATGTTATGGGACCATGTAAGATTTTTACCAATTTATATAAGTAACAATGTAGAAAAATTTGGCTATACGCCTGAAGAAGTATATAAGATGAGTTTATTTCAAGCCATAAAAAGGGTCTATTGGAAACAAATACCGCTCTTAGTCAAAGTACATAAAGATGGGGAAAAATTCAGAAAAATCAGCAAGGCAATCAATGTAAAAGATATAGAGGCATTTGGTTGTGGGGCTAAACTAAAAGATAAGTGGGGAAATATTAGAACTTTTTTCTTCAAACAAAGAAATTTAAGCATTAGCAAAAAAAGAAAGCCTTTAGTCACTTTTATTGAGGCAGAAGATATTACCCACTTGTATAAAAGTAATTTGGCATGGTCAAGAGTGGTTGACAAATCTACTGACATCCCAATAGTCCGTATTTTTTCAAGTGCCAACAAAATGACTAATGAATTATTGAGTAAACGAGAGATTGAAATCCTTAAACTGATAACAAAAAATAAGGATAGTGCATCAATTGCTCAGAATTTGAACATAAGTTTAGAAACTGTGAAAAAACATCGTAAAAACATGATCGCTAAGACTGGAGTGAAAGACATGACAGCATTAATCTATATATGCAAGGAATGTGATTTAATTTAAAGATTATTGCTTTTGCAAAACTACCGTCGCCATCGTTCTTAAATCAGCTACATTAAGTGTTTTGAAAGGGTCTAAAAAGACCAAATCATGCTTTTCCATCAGCTCTTTTAATACTGCTACATCTAATAAATAACGCACAGAACCATCTGGTAAATTGTATAGGTCATCATAGAGATGTTCTGCGTGCGCTTCCAAAGTGTGTTTGGTCGTCATTCTAAACCAAAATATTCCACCAGATTTTAATAGTCTAATCGTTTCTTCAAATAACTGTATAAAATGGGCTCGATCATTAGCAAAATGAAGCACTGCACAACTTAAGATACAATCAAAATGGCCATCAGGAAATGTCGTTTTTTCTAAGCTGCCAACCGTAAATTTTGAATTATCATATTTAGGATTCCAAAAATTGATTAATTCATCGACTACAACTTTTGCGGCCTCCTTCCTATCAACGCCCCAAATATCAAAATCATTTTCAACAAAATATTGAGCATTTCGACCATGACCATATCCTGCATCTAAGATCCGCATACCTTTGGTAATTCTGCCTCTCATTAGTTGGTCCAATAAATAAATATCTATTCTTCCTAGTTTTTCTATCAATTTTCTATTTTTAAAAGTTTCTATTGCTAATAAATGTCTTACAAACCAATTGGGTGTATCTCATCCCAATTACTTCGTAAAAATAAGTAATTTTGATTTTTTAATTAACAAACAGTATAAAATGGACGAGCCTAATTTAGACGGTAGAAAAAGGAAAAATATTCAAATTGGGGATTTAGTAGAAATTGTGTTAAAAAAACATCAACAAACAGGAGAATTAACAGAGGGTATTGTGAAACGGATTTTAACTAAAGCACCGCATCACCCTCACGGTATCAAAGTCATGCTACAATTGGGAGAAGTCGGAAGAGTTAAAAATATTATTCCAGAATAACGTTTCAGGCTTGTAAAATTTCCTTTCAAAAGAATAAACACTACTTTCCTAAAACCAACCTTTCAATTATAGGTTTGTAATAGATTCATATCTAAAGTTTAGGTTTACTTCAATTATCAATAATTATAATATCTTCGCATTTTTATATACAAAACCTTAATCACTTTAACCAAAAACAGAAATTTAACCTGACCAAAATATGAGTAAGAAATCGTTAAAAGAAGAAGCATTAGCCTATCACTTCGAAGGAAGACCTGGTAAAATAGAAGTCATTCCAACTAAGGCGACTGCCAATCAGAGAGACCTTTCATTAGCTTATTCTCCTGGCGTTGCAGATCCTTGTCTAGCCATTCATGATAATGTCAATGACGTTTATAAATATACTGCCAAAGGAAACTTAGTGGCTGTAATCAGTAACGGTACGGCTGTTTTAGGGCTTGGAGACATTGGTCCTGAGGCAAGTAAACCTGTGATGGAAGGAAAAGGATTATTATTCAAAATATATGCAGATATCGACTGTTTCGATTTAGAATTAGATACTAAAGATGTCGATGAATTTATTAGAACGGTCAAAATTTTAGAACCTACTTTTGGTGGAGTCAATCTAGAAGACATCTCTGCACCCGCCTGTTTTGAAATTGAAGAAAGACTCAAAAAGGAATTGAATATTCCTGTGATGCACGATGACCAACACGGTACAGCAATCATTAGTGGTGCGGCCTTACTGAATGCTTTAGAAATAGTCAATAAGGATATTTCAAAGGTGAAAATTGTGGTCAACGGAGCTGGTGCATCGGCAGTATCCTGTACTAAAATATACGGCTCTTTGGGGGCAAAAAAAGAGAACATTTTCATGTATGATAGTAAAGGCTTGATTCATGGAGATAGAGATAATCTGAATGGCAAAAAACCAGAATTTATCAATAATACCGTTCCTGCAAATACTTCCTTGAAGGAAATACTTGAAGGGGCAGATGTTTTTATAGGTTTGTCCAAAGGAAATGTTTTGAGTGCGGAAATGATCAAAGGAATGGCAAAGGAACCTGTCATTTTTGCTATGGCTAATCCTACGCCTGAAATTAGTTACGATTTAGCAAAGGCTACTCGACCAGATTGTATCATGGCAACAGGGCGTTCGGACTATCCGAATCAAGTGAATAATGTACTTGGTTTTCCATTTATTTTTAGAGGTGCTTTAGATGTTCGGGCTTCTGAAATTAACGAGGCGATGAAATTAGGGGCCGTCAAAGCTTTGGCTGATCTAGCCAAAAAGCAAGTGCCAGACATCGTAAATATGGCTTATAATAATGCCAATTTGAAATTTGGTAAAGACTATATTATCCCTAAACCTGTCGATCCAAGGTTAATCACTACCGTATCTACGGCAGTCGCCAAAGCTGCTATGGATTCGGGCGTGGCAAAATATCCGATTAAAGATTGGGAGGCTTATAATCTAGAATTGGCTAAAAGATTAGGTAATGACAATACCTTATCTAAAGTGATTGAAACCAAGGCAAAACAGGATGTCAAAACAGTCATTTTCTCAGACGGAGAAGAATTGAATGCGCTAAAGGCAGCGCAAATTGTCTTAGAAGAAAAGATTGCGCACCCTATTCTTTTGGGTAGAAAAGCCGTGATTGAAAAAATGCTTGCTGAACAAGATATTGTCTTACCAAATGTGCAAATTATCAATCCAAAAATTCCTACAAATCAATTAGAGAAGGACAATTGGACAAAATATGCTCAAAATTTATACGAAAAACGTAGACGAAAAGGAATCACCATTAAAGAGGCGGAAGACTTGATGAATTCGCGTAGATATTATGGCCCGATGATGGTTGAAATGGGAGATGCTGATGCCGTAATCGGTGGATTATCCAAGCGTTATCCATTCATGGTAAAGCCTGCGATACAAGTAGTTGGAGCCAAGGAAGGCGTCAGCAAATTGGCAAGTATGCATATCCTAACTACCAAAGATGGCCCATTATTTTTGGCAGATACAACTGTTAATCACCATTTGACTTCTGAAGACATCGCCAATATAGCGGAGCTAGTAGCTGAGAAGGTTCGCTCCTTCAATATTGAACCAAGAATTGCCTTATTGACCTACTCTAACTTTGGTTCTGTACCAAAGGGAGAATCTGCGATGTTGATGAGAGAAGCGACTAAAATATTGCATAAAAAGCATCCAGATTGGATCGTTGATGGAGAAATGCAAGCGCACCTAGCCCTTAATAAAGATGGCTTAGAACAACTGTATCCTTTTTCTAGATTAGCAGGTCATCGGGCTAATGTATTGATTTTCCCAAATCTATCTTCCGCAAATATTACTTATAATTTATTGAATACCGTTGGTGAAATGGATTTGATAGGACCTGTCTTGTTAGGCTTGAATAAGCCTGTGCATATCTTGCAAATGCGGGCTACCGTTCGGCAGATTGTGGACATGGTAGGTATTGCGGCTATTGAGGCTCAGGTGTAACCGAGTTGGGTTAGCAGTCTTATAAGGGAATAAATTAGAAAGAATTTATTCCCTTAAAACTGCTAACCTAACTTTTTGAAGGACTATTCAAGTTAGGTTACAGGCTGACATCTATCGCTTATCTTACAATCATAATTTTCTTTCCAATCGTTTCATTGATTACTACAAAATATACTCCTTGCTTTAAAGATTGAACATTCATTTGAACTTGTGAAGTTCTTTGAACATCTTGTAGTACTAAACGACCATAAACATCATAGATTCGAATAAACAATTCACTGGTCGTTTGATCCTTTAACTCTAAAATTAATTGATCGGTGGTAGGATTTGGGTAAACGGTTAATTCATTAGACCCAAAATCTACCTCATTTAAACTAGTTGTACCACCATCATTATTCTCACCGAAAGTAGCTGTTTTAAAAGCAAATTCACCTGTTCCATTAGGGGTTCTGGCAAAGCTAATATCTGTTTTTTGCTCACCAAAAGTTATCTCGTCAATAATCATCGTATCCGCATTGACTAAAAATAATTCTTCTCCCGAAGCAGATAATTTAAAGTTTGCGTGTAGGCCGTCTTGCATTCCATCTTCATCTGCCCAAACGATTAGATAGCCATTGGCTGGAATCATTGTACCGTCTGGAATATCATATTTATCTAAATTTTCTGCATTGTCAGATAAGAAATAACCCGTTAAATCAATGGCTGCATTTGTCGTATTAAAAAGCTCAATCCAATCATCAAATTCTCCATCTTGGTCAGCAACTGTTTCATCATTGGATGCCATAAATTCATTGATGACCACATCATTTTCTTGACTCGCACCAACATTTACACGATAAACATAAACATCATGCTCTGCACCCCTTGGCGCAAAGGTGACCGTATTGGCTGCATCAGCTGCGGTAGCTTCCACATAATACCGAACATAGGCACCCGCATTTTGAGCAGGAATAGTGGCACTGTACGTACCGTTTCCATTATCCGCCATCACTACCCTATCAAACGTTCCTATGATTCCAGTGCCGTAGTATAATCGGACTTGCTGCGTTCCCATTTCACCAGAAACGGTCGTCGTAATAGTCACTGTTTCCTCACTGGAAGGCGCAGTTGTGATGGTGCTAACATCTGAAATTGTCAAACCTGAAGCCTGTACTTCCGTATTGTTCAGTAAATTATCTCTTCTTGATCTAACGTGGTTTTTTAGGTTGATAATTTCTGCTTCAAATTCGCTCGGCTCGTAAATGCGCTTAGTGTCCATTGAGATGGATTCTCTGATTTGTGCCGCATAGTTATCAATTAAAACATCCATATTTTCGGGAGTGAAGTACTCCTCTAAAATCACTCTAAAATGTGCCAAATATCGTTGACGCAACTCGGGACTAGCAAACAGTCGATTCATTAATGGATAATCCACCTCATCTTCTTTGTAAAAGGGGTTCCAAGCATTGATATTCCCCAATTGCATCACACTATTACCATCGTACTCTAATGGAACTAATCGACCCGTTTCAGCCTCCCACATTACATAGTAGTCACTTCCTCCCTTATTAATATAGCCATCAGAATCGGTAAAGATGTTTTCGTGAGCTATAAACCATAACGATTTATCTATATCTAAGTAATCTTTTAAATTATCATATAAATCGTTATCCGTGGATAATAAATTTAATTTTTCTGTTCCCAAAGCTAAATCTGCCCAAGGATTTTCTCTACTCGTTTTCTTTAAATTGTAGTTTGGAATATAAGCTGATATATCATCCCCTAGGTAATTTAGCGTGGACATTCCTTGACCAAATCGATCGACATCACCACCACCACCGCCGCCACCAGGTCCACCTCCACCTGGGCCGCCACCTCCTCCAGGTCCACCGCCACCACCTGCACCTGGTTCATTTCCTTCTTGCTCTGCACGCCAACGAGTACCATCATTACTCATGAACCATTCTCTGGTGTATTCTCCATCTAACTGCTGTACATTTTCGTAAGGGCCCCAATATTCGCCATTGATGTATAATTGAGCAAAATTGGTCTTTAATGCTGGGGTATAATTTCTACCAATATGGTTGAATAAAATCTCTCGAATAGAAGATGGATCTTCATAATTGCCATTCAAATTTAACGTTTCATATCCTCGAACATCTTGCCCATCAATGAAAGCATTCATGGAAATATTGAAAGACTTTTTTTCTGAATTATTTCTAAAATCAGAAGTAGCCCCTTTGAATCGCACCCCTACGCTGTCAAAAAATTCGCCATCAATGAGTACAGACCCCATCACATCATTATCTCCTGCTGCATCTATTTCAGCAAAAAAATTATCGCTTGGAAAGGTTAATTCAATGATTCTTATTTTTGATTCATTGTATAAGCCAGTAGTGGCATGACCTCCCAATTGCAATCGAGATCCATCAGCAGATAACTGCATTTCGTCTGGAAAATTTTGACCAAATAGACTGAATGTCAGACCAATAAGAAATAGCGTCAATGTTTTTTTCATAATTTTTAATTAATAAAGCGGATGATTTAATTTGCTTATCCTATGGGATAAGTCAGCTAATTTGATTTTGTACCCATATTGTGGCGAAAATATTTATAATAAAATTAATAACTCTAATCTTATTCATTTTTCTTAGAAAAAATACTTCGAAAACTGAACTATTTTTGTAAGATTACACTTTTGAACAGGAATAAATTCACTATCTATTGATTCTAATAAATGTTGAATAAATCAGTCTCTTTTAAAGCACTTAAATTCATGCTGATTAGTGTGACTTCTTTCACTATTATGAATGTATTGATTAAGTATTTACCGCACATTCCCCCTTTTGAGTTGGTCTTTTTTCGTTCTATTGGATCAAGTGCTATTTGTTTTGCTTTATTAAAAAAACAAAATATTCCGATCTTAGGCAATCAAAAAGGATTATTGATAACCAGAAGTTTAGTAGGATTAACTGCCATGGTTCTATTTTTTTGGTCAATCAAATTGATGCCTTTCGGGTCTGTTGTTTCTCTTCGATACGTCTCTCCTATTTTTGCAGGAATTCTCGCCATTTTTATTTTAAAAGAAAAAATTACGCCTTTGCAATGGGCTTGCTTTTTTACGGCATTTATCGGCGTCTTATTAATAAAAGGATTTGATACAAGAGTTGATTTTTTTGGTCTTGGTGTGATTCTGACTTCTGCTTTTTTCACAGGTATCGTTTACATTATTATTCGGAAAATTGGTAAGGGCGATCACCCTTTAGTCATCGTCAATTATTTCATGTTTACTGCTACCTGTGTGGGTGGAATTATTTCGATTTTTAATTGGATAACACCAATTGGCATAGAATGGCTCATTTTATCCAGTATGGGATTGTTTGGCTTTTTTGGGCAGTTATTTATGACCAAGGCGTATCAATTGGCACCGATTGGCACAGTTGCTCCAATGAAATATATTGAAGCAGTCTTTGCCTTAATCGTTGGTTGGTTATGGTTTGGGGAAGGTTATACTCTTTTAGG
>CALDTJ010000083.1 GCA_937924145.1 uncultured Saprospiraceae bacterium | reverse complement strand
TTTGACATGTTTATCGAAGTAGTTGACACTTTTGTTTTTTTAATTAAAAATGTAAAATCTAAAAATCAAAATTTAAAAGTGAATTATTGGTCATATTTAACTGATAATCAATTAAATAACTACTGCTCTCTACTTTTCAATTTTAAATTTATCATTTTCAATTTTAGATTTAAAAATGTCAACTACTTTTACAGTTTTGATAAACTTGTCAAAAGTCTTGACCATTTTGTAGGTCTTCGGTCTATTAACCATCTTATATTCAATATTTTTTTTAAGTGGGGGATCGTGTACAATGTACCGTGAACCGTGAACCGTTTTTATGAAACAATACCACGAGTTACTACAACACATATTAGATAAGGGCGTCGAAAAATCAGATCGTACGGGCACAGGAACTATTAGTGTTTTTGGACATCAACTGCGTTTTGATTTATCGGAAGGTTTTCCAATGGTGACGACCAAAAAATTACATTTAAAATCTATTGTCCACGAATTATTATGGTTTTTGGATGGCGATACGAATGTAGATTATTTACAAAAAAATGGAGTCAGAATCTGGAATGAATGGGCGGACGAAAACGGAGATTTAGGTCCTGTATATGGCAAACAATGGCGAAGCTGGGAGGGTGCCGATGGAAAAGTAACCGACCAAATCAAGCAAGCCGTAGAGTTATTAAAAAATAATCCAGACTCTAGGCGGATTATTGTCAACGCTTGGAATGTCGGGGATTTACCAAAAATGGCATTAAGTCCATGTCATGCTATGTTCCAGTTTTATGTAGCAGATGGTAAACTATCCTGTCAATTGTACCAAAGATCAGCAGATTGTTTTCTAGGAGTGCCTTTCAATATAGCGTCTTATGCTTTGTTAACGATGATGATGGCGCAGGTTTGTGATTTGGGAGTTGGCGATTTTATTCATACATTTGGAGATGCTCACCTTTATTTAAATCATATTGAGCAAACAAAATTACAACTGTCCCGTACAATTCGAGAACTACCAATAATGAAGATCAATCCAGCAATAAAGGATATTTTTGGCTTCAAGTTTGAAGATTTTCAGTTGCTCGATTATAATCCACATCCCCATATCAAAGCTGCGGTCGCTGTATAATTTAGACCGCTACGCTGTCAGATGCGAGACCGAAAAGTAAAGTCAGACTTTTGACTTTGACAAGCAGTCAACCTGACTTCTTTTTACAGAGACAACTACAATAAACAATACATACAAAATAACGAATGGCAGTTAGCATAGAAGAAGATTATGTTTTTATTAGGGAGGAGAGCCACTTAGAGGAAATTTGCGAACAATTAAAAAGTCAACCTTGGATTGGTTTTGATACAGAATTCATTGGGGAAAAGCGATTTTTCACACTGTTATGCTTGATTCAAATCAATAGTCCAATCGGCTGTTTTTTAGTAGATCCAATCGCAGTTAAGGACTTAAAGCCCTTTTTAGATTTAATCGAAGATCCAGCAATTTTAAAAATCACCCACGCAGGGGAGAATGATTATCGTTTAATCTACCAGCAATTTAATGTCCTTCCAAAAAATGTTTTTGACACTCAGATTGCCGCAGGTTTCTTAGGGTACAACTACCCTACTGCCTTCCGAAAAATCATGGATAAAGAATTGGGTATCAGACTTAAAAAAGGTTTTGCGGTTGCCGTTTGGGACCAAAGACCATTGTCTGAAAAGCATATTCAATACGCCTTGAATGATGTTATTTTCCTAAAGGAATTATACGATAAGTTGCATGGCAAATTAGTCAGTCGAAAACGTTTAGAATGGTGTGAAGAGGAATTTGCCAAGATGGAAACTTCCAAGAGTTATCGAACAGATGTTTATGCAGAAGCATTAAACAATAATATGATTTTACATTTGTCCAAACGAGAGCAAATTTTCATGCTCCGCTTGTATAAATGGCGAATTGATGAAGCAAAGAAGAAGGATTACTCTAAAGAAATGATCCTTAGTTCGAAGTACATTAATTTGATTGTTAAGAATATTAAACAAGGAGAAGCGGCACTTAAAAATAATCGCTTATTACCTAAAAATTTCTATAACCGCTATGGTTTAACGATCAAAAAATTATACGAACAACCCGTAAAGAAAGAAGAGGAAGATGTATTAACACGGATTCCAAGAAAACACGATGTTTCTCCCGAAGAGGATATTACGCATAGCATATTGTATGCCCTAGTAAAGAGAAAATGTTACACAGAAGGTATTTCTCAAAACTTGGTATTTCCTAAATCGGCTATGTCTAAATTTAAGTTTGATCCCGATTGGTTAGGAAACGGATGGAGAGCTAAAATTTTAGGCAAAGAACTCGTCCACTTATGTAAACGCATAGGCTCACTAGTTTACGAATTTGCTGATGGCCAGTTCATCTTAAAATAAGCTTACAAGCAGGCGATGCTTTGAAAGCATCTCCTGCTTTTATAAAAGAAAGAAAGAAAGAAAGAAAGAAAGAAAGAGGTGCTATTAAAGCACCGCTTTCTGTGGTTAGAACTTCAAATCAAAAGCTTCCTGCGTTCCATTTTCTTTGAGCACCACCACAAATAAATGTCCATAATCAGCCTCATCAATTTGTGGATACTTTTCCATTCCTAATAATTTATTGACTACCACAGGCGTCGTATTGGAGTGACCAACGACCAAAATCCTCTGCCCTAATTTTTCCAACTTTAGTTTTTCTGCAAAGCCTTCCAAATCTCTAGGATTATAAGAGACTACTTTTTTACCACTAATTTGGGCAGTTGGAGCAGCCGTCAATTGAGTCCGCTGATAATCCGTGGAAAATATTTGGTCAATATTAGCGGCTTTTAAAATTTGCTGTAATCTATCTGCCCTTTCCATCCCTTCTTGAGTCAAATCAGGATCTTGATCTTTAGTTTTTACTTTTTCAGCGTGTCGCACAAGGTAGACCACCGTTGCCGTAGTCCCTTTATCAATAGGTAATTGCGCTTTTTTACCATTCTCAAAATAAACTGTTTGGTTATCAATTCGAGTAATGGGACTAAGGGTATCGGCTAATTTCCCAACAGAACAAGCAAGAAATAAGCAGATTAGACAAAAAATTGAAGTGGTCTTCATACATTTGTGATTTTACTGGTTGCTATTTGCTGATTACTGGTTTCAAGTGGTAACTAGCAATCAGCAACTAGCAACCAGCATCAAAAGTAACAAATGCCCATAATTTATCATAAGAACTTACCAAAAGGAGGAGAATTAGGGGTTTGGCGAATTGACGAATCAGAAGAATACTTTCAAGATCGCTTAGAATTATTCCCTTCCGAGGTACGCCAACTATCAGCAATAAAAGGGCGGCTGAGACTAGAATGGTTAGCTAGTAGGTGGCTACTCCATACGATGTCTGGTAGAGAATTAAGAGGAGCTTGCCTAAAAGATGAATATGGAAAACCGTATTTAACAGATTCTGATTTTGAAATTTCGATCAGTCATTCTAGAGAAGTCGTAGCAGTGATGGCAGCCCCTTATAACATTGGGATAGATATTCAAAAAGAAGTTCGAAAAATAGAACGGATAGAAAAAAAATTTGTCCGTCCAATAGAGAAAGATAGCTTACAAGCAGTGACAAGAATCCCTCATTTACATGTATATTGGGGAGCAAAAGAGGCACTCTACAAGGCTTATGGTCGAAAATTATTAGGTTTTGTTCGCCACATTCATGTCGATCCTTTTGAATACGATTTAGCCATTGGGCATACGACAGCAGCTATTCATAAAGAGGCGTATCATGGGTATTTTGATCTTTATTATGAGAAAGTAGAAGGGTTCTACTTAGTTTATACAATAGAAAAACAAAGGTTGATTTTGTAAATGATTTAGATTTGTCAGGTTTTCGAAAATCTGACAAATCTTGAATTAAACCGTATTATTTTGGAGAAAATAAGCAATTTTTTAAGTCAAATAAATGAGCGAGTCGGACAAGCATCTTCTTGGTTGACTGGGATACTGATGCTATTGATCTGTTTTAATGTGACCACGAGATATTTATTCAATAGTTCGGATGCTTGGCGAACAGAATTGGAGTGGCACTTATTTGCCCTTATTTTTCTACTAGGCGCAGGTTATGCATTGAAGCACGACAAACATGTGCGAGTCGATTTATTCTATGCTAAATTTTCTGAAAAGCAAAAAGCCATTGTTAATTTCATAGGGACTTTAGTCTTTTTACTACCTTGGTGTGCTATAATTATCTATGCCTCTTACAAATATGCCCATAGTTCGTGGACGATGAATGAAGGTTCTCCTGATAATGGCCTACCAGCTAGGTATCTGATCAAATTTGCCATTACCACAGGTTTTGCCCTATTATTCTTACAGGCCATCGCTTTGTTAATGAGTTCGCTAAATACAATTGTTAGTAAGAATAGCAACGGTCAGTAAGTCCTCATTACCCATCAACTCATTACCTCGTAACTAACTACCTAGATTAACATGGAAATCTTCGCAATCATACTTTTCATTTGCATTTTTATTTTAATTCTATCTGGCTATCCAGTGGCTTTTACGCTTGGTGGGCTGTCCATCTTATTTGGCTTAGTATTCTTAGGCCCCGACTTTTTTAACTTTCTACCTTCCCGAATTATGGGAACGGTTACTAACGTTGTTTTACTAGCAGTCCCACTCTTTATTTTCATGGGAATAATGCTGGAAAAATCGGGGCTCGCCGAAAGTTTACTCGAAACGATGGCGATGCTCTTTGGTACGGTTAAAGGAGGATTAGCCATTTCTGTAGTTATCGTAGGTGCCTTATTAGCAGCTTCGACGGGTATTGTAGGTGCGACCGTTATTACGATGGGTTTAATCAGTTTACCAAC
The DNA here is from genome assembly GCA_937924145.1 of uncultured Saprospiraceae bacterium. GTDB lineage: Bacteria > Bacteroidota > Bacteroidia > Chitinophagales > Saprospiraceae > JAFMDF01. The sequence goes on along the minus strand of CALDTJ010000083.1, from coordinate 3,508 downwards.
GATGCTAAAGCGAGGATATAGTACAGAATTAGCCACAGGAACGATTGCCGCATCAGGTACATTAGGGCAAATCATTCCGCCATCAGTAGTCTTAGTCTTATTAGGCAGTGTTTTGAATGTATCAGTTGGAGACTTGTTTGCAGCAGCATTAGTGCCAGGTTTATTATTGGTATTATGCTATATTGCTTATATCGTCATTTATTCCATGATTTATCCAGAAAAGGCACCGAGTATGCCTGCGGAAGAGATCGCAGCATTCAGAGGAGAAGGATTTATGATGCGAGTGATCAAAGCATTTTTGTTACCCTTGATACTAATAGCAGCAGTACTTGGATCTATTCTAGCAGGTATTGCTTCACCGACAGAAGCCTCCGCAATCGGAGCTTTTGGGGCCACTATTTTAACCATTATTCAAGGGAAGTTTAGCCTTTCTATTTTGAAAGAAGTTATGCAGGAAACCACACATTTGACCACGATGGTTTTCATCATCTTAATCGGTGCGACGACTTTTGCACTAGTATTCAGAGGAATGGGTGGCGATGATTATTTAATAGATTTAATCGAAGGTGCTAATTTATCACCAATGGGATTCCTTTTTTTAGTAATGATTGTAGTATTTGTCGCTGGATTTTTTATTGACTTTATAGAAATCATTTTTATTATCGTACCAGTAGTTGCTCCGATTTTTGTTAATTATGATATGAATTTAGTATGGATTGGTATCTTATTAGCATTGAATTTACAAACTTCGTTTTTATCACCACCTTTTGGTTTCTCGCTTTTTTATTTAAAAGGAGTAGCTCCAGAAGGGGTAACCACTCAACATTTGTACCGAGGCATTATTCCTTTTGTCTTAATTCAATTAGTATTTTTAGTAGTCGTTATGTTTTTTCCAGAAGTTGTTTTTCTTTTGATTGAGCAATAGAGGATTCGTTCCATTCAATTTTTATAAAAAAGTAACTAATTAATAAAATGATCCACCATAAGTTTTCCTGTTGCTTCCGTTGAATAACAGTAGGAGCATTAGGTTGACAATCTGGATCATCACAATCGGCAAGCCCATCCCCATCATCATCAAAAGTATTTTTACAATCTTCGGGCCGAGGTTCTACCGTAATATATACCATAGCAGAATCACAAAGACTACGAACAGGAAGTATCCCATAACAGAAGACATAAGTAAAAGAATCTCTTCCAATAAAGCCTAGCTCGGGGGTATAATTCGCCTCAAGCGTTACAGAATCAAAATTAATTAGACCATTATCAGGGAGAATACCTAGGATAATACTAGTCGTATCTATATTTTCTGTACCTAAATCATTATCAAGAATAGAGATCATCTTACTAGTATTGACCGCCATCCGAGTAGAATCGTCTTGAGCATTGATTGGACAACCACCTAGTTCAATTTCTAAAACATATTCCTCTCTTGCAAAAAACCAAGTATTAATTGTATTTAAATCTCCAAAATCTTTATTAACCCAAAGGTGACAAGGAATAGAACATCCATTAAATGGGTCTTCATTGGTTTGAGAGATACCAGCTCCATACCCATCAGGAATATTAGTATCATCATAATAAATCTTTTTTGGGCTACCATTATCAGGAAGTGGTCGAATAGTCGTAACATCAAAACCAGTAAGCATATACTCCGCATCGTAGATCGGAAAGTGATAAATACCTTGCGTATAACGTACTAATAATTCTGCATCTTCTATATCATCTACGCTGCCAACTTTATTACCAAAACCGTCTCGTCCGTCCCAAGGTACACATCTTATATAAGGTGGTTCTTCTCCTGGCAATGGCTCAACTTTAAAAGCAATTAAGACATCAGCAGAATTCAAATCATAAATGAAGTCACCTGATGCTCGATCCAAATCTACCAAAACATCAATTTGTCCAGGCTCAGTCATTACCGCCTCCACACAAGCTGTACCATTCTCACAAGCGAAAAGTTTAGGAGTAATAGAAAACTTACCTAATACCCCCGATGGATAAACATTTATATCTGGATCATTGAGAAAAATACGATGTTGGGAGGCAGACGACCGTATGTTATTTATAGATTTTCGGTCATTGATTACATTATCTGTCTGGGTTGTTCCAGCATCATTAAAAACAACATTAAAGGCGGCAGGCTGGAACCCTCCATTATTAAAATCAACCTGAGTGACTATGTTTTGGTCCGTATAAACATAAAAATTACCATTAAAAGGTCGATCAAACCAAGTATAATTTACATTTCTACCACAAGAAACAGAAGGCGCAAAAAACGCCCAATTCCGAGAAAAAATCCTTCCTGCTTTTGCTTGAGGAGTAGCGTCCTTCGTAGCTACAGTGATGTCAAACCATTCGATTGGCATCGGATTATTTAAGGAAACACTGTTAGCCACCCTACTAAATTCTACATAATAATCACCTGCTGGCAAACCACTAGGATCGAAAACAAACGGCGTATAGCCGCTTCCACCAACAATAGGACTAGGCCCCGCAACTGCTTGTGCATAAGAAGTAATATTAGAAGTAACGTCATCTAAAATCTGACCATTAGCATTGTCTCTGATTGGAAAGACAACTCGCCCCGTCGGATCTTTAATTCGAAAATAGCCCGTTATAGCAGTAGAACCATTACACGGATGATGCCCACTTCCTACCGGCTGACTAAAACCAAGAAAAATCTGTTCAGCATCTGGATTATCAATATGTACATACAATCGCTGATCGTCATTGCCATCGTAGCGTCCAAAATCATTGTAGGCGGTCGAATTGGTATAGAGGTAGATTCTATCAGTGGAAAGAGGCGCTAATTCCTTGGTTCCTTCTGCCAAAAGAGAAGTGAAGACATTAAGAAAGAAAAGGCTAAAAAGCCAGTAGTTTTTTATGTTATACATGAGTCGACTATGTTTCGAGTAAATAGACCTAATTATTATGCATACTGAGTATATGCTTAAGCGCATTTCACTTGAGGTAAAATTGCTTAATTGGCCAATAATAATTTTAATCTACTATCTAAAACGATTCTATTTGCTCGCTAGGGAATAAAATGATTCTTAAAATAATTAAAAAAAGTCTACTTTACTACTTTGCATATTTCATTCCATTTTTTCTTAATTTATTAGTATTTCTAATGTTAGTTAAAATCATTCAAAAGCACGATGTAAAAACACAAGTCATTGATAATCAATTATTTCCAATATATTATTTTTATCTTCAATACGAATAAGGTTTCACTATTGCTTTCTTTTTTCTAAAAAAAGTTGTGTTCGCCTAAATGCCAGTATTTTACATTTGGTAAAAAATCATAATAAAAAGAACATATAATAATTAATCATCAAGCTTTTGGCATAGTAATTGCAAAAAGTTATAATGTGTAAGTTTTGGTTAAAGAATTGTAAGATTCGTTTTTTTCCGACCCGTGAGAATTCCTCACGGGTTCTTTTTTTTACACTCCTTCCTATATTATTGGCAATTCCTTTTTTACATTCTGTAAAAAGTATTTCTTTGC
>CALDTJ010000082.1 GCA_937924145.1 uncultured Saprospiraceae bacterium | reverse complement strand
ATGTAATTTTCCAAAAGGTTGTTTTCTAATGACGGGTACGTGTTTGGTCCCCGAAGACTCCTTTACCTTAGAGTTGGGGGATGAAATTCGCATTAAAATTAGTGGAATTGGAGAATTGATTAATTTTGTTGGAATGCGAGGGGTGTAGTGCCAGTTAACTTTTTCAAATAGACTATCAAATTTTATCACCTAAAAATTTAAACATAAGATGATTTTAAGGCAAAAAGATGGTAGTGAATTACGAACATTTACAATATCCGATAGTGGACTAAAAATACGGGAAGAGAATGAATTTGGTGAATTTGAAAAAATTGTTCCTTTTGAGGTTATTTCGAATGATTTTATCAACCTAAAATTTAACCCAATCCACTGGATAGTATTCTTTGTGATTATCATTCTCTTTATAATTTCAATTTTTTTTATTTATTTGTTTGGAATTGAAGGAGATGGTAAACTATTCAGATACCTTCTACCATTTCTGGCAGGTGGACTGGCAGTACTTTATTTTGAAAAAGGAAAAAGTACTATTTTATCCTGTTATGGTGAAGATGGTATAGAATTTTATAAGGACAAACCCAATAAAGCAACATTCGACGATTTTATATCAAACCTTTTGAAAAAAAGAAATGAAGTACTTAAAGAAAAATATGGATTCGTAAGTGAATTTATTGCATACGATGTCCAATTAGAAAAATTTAATTTATTACATCAACTCAGTGTCATCAATTTGGAAGAGCTAAAAAGTTTAAAAATTGAACTAAAGGAATTAGCCGAAAATAATGATTTCAAATTTAATATGAATTGATTCTTAAAAAATTAATATGCTAACCATAACAGGAAATCACTTAATAGGCCACCAAAAATCAGCCGCAAACGCTGCCACATTCACTGCCATTAACCCCAAAACAGGTACACCACTAGACGGTATGTTCCAAGAGGCTACCCAACAAGAGGTAGATCAAGCAGTCCAATTAGCAGAAAAAGCCTTTATCGAATATAGTCAAAAATCACCAGCAGCAATAGCCAGCTTTTTGGACCAAATTGCAGAAGAAATTTTAAATCTTGGAGATACTTTGATTGAAAGAGCAATGGCAGAAACTGCTTTACCACAAGGCAGATTGCAAGGAGAAAGAGGGCGAACAATGAATCAATTAAAGTTATTCGCAACGGTCGTCAGAGAAGGATCATGGGTGGATGCTAGAATTGATAATGCATTGCCCGATCGACAACCTGCTCCGAGAGTAGATATTCGGCAAATGCAAAGACCATTAGGCCCCGTAGGTATTTTTGGTGCAAGTAATTTTCCTTTGGCATTTTCAGTGGCTGGTGGAGATACGGCATCTGCATTAGCCGCTGGCTGTACGGTCGTGGTAAAAGGACACCCCGCTCATCCTGGCACCTCTGAATTGGTAGGTCAAGCCATATTATTAGCTGCCGAAAAAACAGGTATGCCCGAAGGTGTTTTTTCCATGATTCAAGGGCGCACGAATGAGGTCGGTGGTCATTTAGTCAAACATCCTTTGATCCATGCCATAGGTTTTACAGGTTCTTATAAGGGAGGCAAAGCACTTTTTGACTTGGCGAACCAAAGATCAACTCCTATTCCTGTCTATGCAGAAATGGGCAGTACTAACCCAGTGTTTATTTTACCAAATGCCTTAAAAGAAAGAGGGAGGGAGATAGCCAATAGTTTAGCAGGATCTATCAATTTAGGCGTAGGCCAATTTTGCACTCAACCCGGTATCGTATTTCTTTCTGGCAATAATCAAAGAGCAGCATTTCAAACGACTTTATCCAATAGTATTCAAGGTATTGCTGCTGGCACGATGCTGACAAATGGTATAAAAAAAGCTTTTGACAATGGGACGAACGAATTGAAGAAAGCCCAAGGTATAGAGACTTTAGTTCATGGAAAGGCTGGCGATACCGCAAATGCAGCAACCTCCACAATTTTTACTACCGATTTCGAACATTTTACCCAAAATAAAGATTGGTCAGAAGAAGTTTTTGGCCCTTCAAGTATTTTGATAAAGACTGATAATAAAGCCCAAATATTACAAGCGGCTCGTGATTTGTCAGGCCATTTGACAGCAACTATTCACGGTACTGATGAAGACTTCGAAGCATACAAAGAGTTATTTACCATTCTAGAAAGAAAGGTTGGACGATTATTATTAAATGGCTTTCCAACAGGTGTGGAAGTGGGGCATGCAATGGTGCATGGCGGCCCTTTTCCTGCAACTACTGCTCCTCAAACGACCTCCGTTGGCACGAATGCCATCAAGCGATTTGCTCGACCTGTTTGTTATCAAAACTTTCCTTCCAATCGACTACCATCGGCTTTACAAGATGATAATCCATTGAATATCTGGCGATTGGTAGATGGGGAATTCAAAAAGTAATCGTAACTATTCATCAAACCAATAAATACTACTTTTTGCTACCATTTAGTTCATAAGAGTGCATTTAAGTTTCTCCTCTAGCAGCTTAAATGATCTTAGTAGTACCTAAATGGTAGCAAAAAGAGTGGTTTCTGTATGTGCTGAAGAGTAACAAATAATCTTTCTTTGAAAAAGACAGAAACATAAGGAAATTAACTACGCGTAGGTCTAAACTTCGCCTTCAGTTTTCGAGCATACCAATACTGAGTCGAAAGTAATAAAATAAACCCGACTTTTCACTTTTTAATAAAATTTCATTTTCTTGTCAATAATTAAATTATCACCCGTACCCTTCGGTACTTAACCTCGGTAATATATGAAACGAAGAACCTTCCTCCACACCCTTTCTGCTACCGCCGCAGCCTCAACGGGTATCTTAACCACAGCTCAAGCTACTCCAACCCCTCATAGAAAGTTCGCTGCCAATGATAAAATCAGAATTGGTGCGATTGGGATGGGCATTATCGGCTTTATCAATATGGACAATATGATAAAAGTGCCAGGAATAGAATTTGTGGTAGCGGCAGATGTCTATGATAGTCGCTTGCAAAGAGTCAAAGAAGTCTATGGCAATCAGGTCGAAACGACTAGGGATTATCGGGAAATATTAAGCCGCTCGGATATTGATGCGGTCATCATCAATACGCCCGATCATTGGCATGCCCAAATGGCGATTGATGCCATGAAAGCGGGAAAACATGTACATGTAGAGAAACCTATGGTACAAAAGATTGAAGATGGTTTGCGGGTGCTACAAACTCAAAAAGAAACAGGAAAAGTGCTACAAGTTGGTAGCAAACAGTTTCGAGATCCAGCTTTACAAAAGGCTAAGGCATTGATTCAAGATGGTGCGATTGGTCAATTGACTATCGTAGAGTCACAAGTAAGCCGAAACAATGGCAATGGTGCTTGGCAATATAGTATTCCAACGGATGCTTCTCCCAAGACAATCGACTGGGATTTATTTTTGGGAAATGCTCCTAAAATTGCCTTTGATGCGGATCGTTTTTTTAGATGGCGAAAATATTGGGATTACGGAACAGGCGTTTCAGGGGATATGTTTGTGCATAGAATGACTGGCTTGCACTATGTCTTGGACGCTATGGGCCCAACCCAAGTTATGGCAAGCGGTGGGGTTCGCTATTGGAACGATGGTAGAGAAGCACCTGACGTGATTAATGCACTTTTGGAATATCCAGAAACGGCTAAACATGATGCTTTTACCCTTATTTTGAAGGCCAATTTTGCCGATGGTAGTGGCGGAAGTTATGATTATCGGTTTGTTGGGAGCAATGGAGTCATTCAAGTAAAATGGGGAAAATTAACCATGAGTCAATCAAAAAAATGGTCACCGAGTACTAAAGATTTGGTGGAAGGTTATAATTCAGTTCGTACTTTCTCCAAAGCACAACAAGCAGCGTTTGTTTCCGAACATGAAAAATATGAGCAAGAAATCCCAGTAACGGACCAAAAAGAGGCTAATGAACCATTTGAATATACCGCTCCTAGAAGTAATAATCGGATTGCTCACTATACGCATTTTGCAGATGTCATTAGAAATGGTGGTACGATCTACGAGGATGCCGCTTATGGTTTTAGAGCCTGCGCCCCAACGCTTTTAGCTAATATGAGTAGTCAGAATGGGCAAGCTTATCGCTGGGATCCTTTGAATATGAAAGTTATTTAGTCATGCGTAGGGCAAAGGGCCTTGAGCGTAGGTTTGTCCTCTGCTCAAAGCCTTTTGCCCTACGCAAAATCAACAATATGTCAAATTTAAAAAGAAGAGCATTTATAAAAAATACGACTATTACTGCGGCTGGCTTAGGTTTAGCGATGAATAGTCGAGCAGAAACAATTCCATCAGCAAAGCCATTATTTAAAATTTCTTTGGCAGAATGGTCCATCCATCGTTCCCTTTTTAGTGGGGCGATGCAACATTTAGACTTCCCGATTATGGCAAGGGCGCATGGAATCGATGCCATCGAGTACGTCAATCAATTTTTCATGGATAAGGCAACCGATGCTGCTTATCTGAGAGAGATGAAAGACCGAGCGGATTCTGAGGGTGTTCGATCCGTTTTGATTATGTGTGATCGTGAAGGTGCATTGGGTAATCCAGATGCTAAAAAACGAATGCAAACAGTGGAAAATCACAAAAAATGGGTTGATGCGGCTAAGTATTTAGGTTGCCACTCCGTCCGAGTCAATGGATTTAGTGGTGGTAGTTGGGGCAGTCCGCCTGATGATTTTGCAGAATCTCAAAAGTTAGTAGCCGATGGTTTGCACCAATTATGCGAATATGCCGACCAATTCGATATGAATGTTTTGATTGAAAATCATGGTGGAAATTCTAGTAATGCCGAATGGCTGGTCGGTGTCATGAAAATGGCGAATCACGACCGAGTCGGCACCCTACCCGATTTTGGTAATTTCCGTATTTATAAAAATAAAGATACTGGCGAAATTACCTCTTATGATGCTTATCAAGGCGTCAAAGAGTTGATGCCTTTAGCCAAAGGGGTTAGCGTAAAACCTATCGCTTGGGACAATAAAGGCAACGAATCACCTCTGGACTATGATCGGATGTTGAGTATTGTACTGGATGCTGGTTATCGAGGGTATTGTGGTATCGAGCATGGCGAAAAAGATCGGGAATGGGAGAGTATTATGGAGGTTAAGCAGTTACTTTTGGAGAGTCGAGATCGATTGCGGATGAAGTATTCTGAGTAACAGAATAAAACAACTTTGGCATTTATTTCTTATATTTGACCATTAAATAAATTATGACTATGAGTTATCATGTCCTTTTACATCAATTTGAAATTAGGTTTTCAAATATGCTTGACTTTCCCAAAAGCGTAAATACTGTACTAAGTCCATTTGTAAAACTTGCGACAAGAGTCGGAATCTCTAATGAAAATTCACGAAACGAAATAATTGAACTTAGGTTTGAACCTGAATTCTATAAAATCCGTGTCTATTGGGACAGAGTTGTGATTACAACTCAAATACCTCTTGAAAAACAAATTTTAAATAATTCAGTTATAGAAGAACCATTCCTTAATATTTTTGATAAAATTTCTCAATTAGATTCCTTTGGATCAGTTAAGAATATTTTACATTATACTATCATTTTAGCACTAAAAAATAATAAATCAAGAAACGAATCTTTTCAAGAAATCAAAAAGCATTATCTAACAAATAACACAAAGAAATTACTTTCAGATTTTGACGAAATTGGTATATCACTATCTAAGAGCAGCGATAGCGAAATAGAAGAAATTCAAATAGGTAATTTTGTTGGAAAACAGGATTTTGAGAGAAGGAATATTGAATTTTTTGACAAGAGCATTGAGAAATTATTAGAAGAATCTGGAGAGTTACTAGAAATAAAATTTTTTGAAAAAAAAGATAATATTAGATTTTCAGATTATAAAAAAATAACACAAAAAGCATTAAATAAAATTAATATGTTATGGGAATAGCGAGTAAAGAGTTTCTAACCATAGATAATAACCTCGACTTAAAAGAGGTAGTAAGTACTCATAAAACTGATATTTCACTTAAACCATTAGCTAACGAAGGGAATGATTTACAACTTGCAAATTTTCCTGTAGAAGAAAGGATATCATATGAGCAATTTTTGAAATCAGGTTTCATAGCAGGAGAAAAATGGGAAAACACTCATTCCATCAACGCGAAAATAAATAAAGTCGAAAAAAACATTATCTATTGTGACTGTTTAATGGATAAAGAAAAAAAAGTATTTAAGCTAAAAGTATTTGACGCTATTCTGTTTGCACACCTTTCTAAACCTTTAAATAAAAAATTGGTGCTGATAAAAATTAGAACTAAAAAAGGTGCAAGCAGGATTGATGTATATGATGGAAAAGGAATGATTGACGATGCCTTATTCTCTTTAAAAGAGGATTGGGACAGCTTAAAGGGTGCTGGTTTAGATAAGCCATTGAAATTATGATCAAAATATCTTTTTTGAATGTTGGACAAGGAGATTCTATAGTCTTTCAATGGACAGCAAATAATAAAGCAAAAATTGGTATTTTAGACTGTAACCTATTACCAAATAATGTCAATCGTACAATCGAATACCTTATTGAAAATAATATAGATGAAATTGAATACTTAATTTTATCTCACCCTCACTCAGATCATTATTCAGGCTTTCTTTCTTTATTAGAATATTGCTACAATAAAAAAATTTCCATAAAATATTTTTTGCATACCTGCGGACAGGTTCCAGAATATCTAAAAAGTGCAGTCACCTCCAACGAAGAAGGAAAGAAATTAGCTAAATTATTTCAATACTTGAAGAGTAATAGAAAAGCTCTAAACATGGAAGTAGCTGTCCTTCAATCTGAGTTACCTTTTTCGTTACCTTTAAATCAAGATTTTGCTATTGATATTCTTTCACCAAGTGAAATAGAACGTGAGGACTATACAAGACAAGCTTTACCTTTATTAGTCGGAGAGTCAAGAACCAACAACCCCAACGCTAACTACCTCAGTACAATTTTAAAGTTAAAAAGTCTATCAAATAATTGGTTTGTGCTTTTCACTTCTGATGCTGAGAAAAGAACCTTTAAAAGACTAAAAAATAATCAAGCTATTAATGAAGAAGAGCAATTATTAGTTGGTCAAATCCCTCATCATGGGGCTAAAAGAAATCATTATGCTCCTTTTTGGAAGAAAATTCATAAAATTGACTCTTCTATTTTAATCGTATCTGTTGGAGAGAACCAGTACGGTCACCCCTCTAATGATGTTATCAGTTTCTTTAAAAAAGAAGGGTTTTCAATTTACAGTACACTGAATACTGGTAAGTATTTTAATAACTCCTCATCAAATATCTCTAGTAGTGAAATTGCTCTGAATATGTTTAGCCTACCTACAAATCCATATTTAAATATGAAAGAAAATGATAAAGTTTTCAATATAGATTTTGAAGGGAATATTAGTGTTTTTTCTTAAAGGTAAGCTATTCTTTTTGGCTTAGATTATTTATAAAAATCAAAAATTACTCTCTTTCTATAACTCCTTAATCCGAATATTCCGAAAAGCCAACACATCTCCATGCCCTAAAAAGCCAATGTGTCCGCTATCACGCTGCAAACCTGAATGCTTTTTTCCATCCATTGTGCCATTTTGACTAGCTTCTTTAAAATCACCTTCTAGGATGGTCGTACCATTTAAAATCACTTTTACATCTGAACCATTGACGATCACTTCTTGGCTATTCCACTCACCGACAGGTTTCAAAAAACCTCTTCTAGCGGAGATAATTCCATAGACCGAACCGTGATATTGATAAGGTTTTAGTTTAGCATATTTTGCGGCGGTATTGTCTAAAATCTGTAGTTCCTTTCCAACATAAGCGGCATCGCCTTCTAATGGTGCGTGGATACCTAAACCATTATTAGCACCAGGGGTGAGTTGAAACTCAAAGCGAAAATTGAAGTTGCTGTATTCTTTCTCTGTGAATAAATTTCCCCCGCCTTTGCCTGCTGGATCAACGATAATTGTTCCATTTTCGGCTCGGTAGGATGTTTTGTTCCCTACCCAACCGTCTAAGTTTTTACCATTAAAAAGGGTTTTAAAACCTGGTTCTGCTAGGTCTTTGGTGGTATTGCAGGCGGTTAAGAAAAATAGGGACAAAAACAGGATAAAATTAGCGTAACGCATGTTATTTTTCATTTTATTCATAGCAATTTTAGTAATAATTTAATAATTAAAAACTATCGTGTAATTTAGCTCAAAATTCACAAAAATAGACATGAAACTACTAAAATATCTTTTCGGCGGATTGATTATACTTCTAATTATAGCCTTATTAGCCATCTCTACCTACGATGGACCTGCCATAGAATTAAACACCGCAGGGCAATTTGACTATGCTCCGTTGAAAGAAATCACCCTCAATCAATACCAAAAAAATAAACGATATGTAGCGATGCCCGATGGTACTCAAATCGCTACCAATATTTTTATTCCTACGGGTAGCAAAGAAAAATCCTTCCCGACCATTTTCATTTTTACACCTTACAATAGAAGTATGGTTGTCCCAAATATGAAGTGGTACGAGCGATTGGGAGCTAAGGCAATGATGGGTAATTGGGGGCCAGTATTCGATGCCATTCCAACTAGAAAAACGATTAATACCTTGACTTCTAGTGGCTATGCCATCGTCGTGGCGGATATGCGGGGAACAGGTGCTTCTTCGGGTTATACGAGTGCGATGTCACCGACGCTCAAAGAAGATGGGATTAATATGGTCAATTGGATTGCAGCACAAACTTGGTGCAATGGAAATGTAGGCATGCAAGGCCCTTCCTATTTAGGTTGGATTCAACTGGCAATTGCGAGTGAAAAACCAGAGGCATTGAAATGTATCAGCCCTGCTATTATGGGAAGTGATATTTATACAGAAGCACAAAAACAAGGAGGCATTCTGATGACCAAATGGATTGAAAATTTTGATAAACAGTTGATGCTGTTAAATTTAAACGCTTCTGATCGGACGAATACAATTCCCGTTTTTCCAGCAGAACCCGTTATTGACGAAGATGAAGATGGAGAGATTTTAGATGAAATTCCATTGTATGCCAATGGAGATGCTCGCCTATTTACAGACGATGAAACGCCCCAATATGTAGATGGTGTAGCGAGAACTAAAAACCAATATTTCAATAATACCAAAGATCATTTAAAAAATATTTGGACGAAGGAAGTGGTCGATACTTGGCAATATCGAGATGATAAAATGCTAGTTTATGATGATACTTTAAAAATCAGTGATGTCAACCCAGGTTACTTTATTCCAGGGATCAAGGCATCAAAAATTCCAGTACTTTTTATGGGTGGTTGGTTTGATGGATTTGAGGGCATTACTAAGCTTTTTGGCAGTATTCAAGACTCCAATCCTGCGCACTTAGTGATGACCCCACGCTTTCATGTGCCGATGAATATACCGCCCGCCTACAAAGCAATGATGAATTACGAAGGGGAAGACGAAGACCAGATTTTATCTTTACAAATGCGCTTTTTTGATTTTTATCTAAAAGGTATGGATAATGGTTTTGACAAAATTGACCCCGTACAAACTTATACCCCTTTCAAAGGTTGGGAAAGTTTTAAAAATTGGCCACCCGAAACGACTACCAATCAACCTTATTTTTTAAATGCCAATAATCAACTAGCTACTTCTACTCCGACTGAAGGAGTAGACACTTACACCGTCGATTTTACACATGCTTCTGGATATGATGCGCAAGGGGATAATCGCTGGAATATGGCTGCCATGACCGATACTGTCATGGTCAGAACTGAGTTGGATAAAAAATGTTTAGTCTACGAAACGAGCGCATTAACTGCTGATTTGCAGATTACAGGACACCCAATTGTTGAGTTACTTTTGTCTGCTAATCAGTCCGATGCAGATGTCTATGTTTACCTCAGCGATGTGGATGAAGCGGGTAATGCTTTCTATGTATCTGAAAGTCAATTAAGAGCAGGTTGGCACCGAGAATTCCCCGATGATCTACAAGTGGACAGTCTGTATGATGTCAAACCTGATTTGCCTTGGCACAGTTATAATAAAGCAGATTTTGATCCGACTCCATTTGCCAATGACCAACAGATTTCTATGAAAATGGATTTGACGCCAACTTCTTGGTTATTCCAAAAAGGGCATAAAATTCGGTTAAGTATTGCAGGGGCAGATTATGGTAATTTTGAATTGCACCCTACTCTTTGTAAAGATAATCAATTGGAGAATTGTGTCGAAACAGAAATTGTCGTTCATCGAGGGGGCGAGCTGCCATCTAGTGTATTGACCTTGCCTGTTATTCAATAAATATTCGAGGTGTGTTTAAAGAAAGAGATGCTATTAAAGCATCGCTTTCTAAGAGCTATCGCAGAAGGCGATGCTTTAATAGCATCTCTTTCTTTCCACTACATAATATTCAAAAAATAAAAATCATGACCAACGAAGTAAAAGCATCCATTTTAAACACGCTTAATAATAGCCAAACAGCCTTACTATCCGTCATAAACAGCGTTGACGAAAAACAATTTATAAATCAACCAACAGATGGTTGGTCAATTAGTGAACTTGTCGAACATATCATCATTGTAGACAATTCTATTTTAGGTAGCCTACGAAAAGTCGGTGCGACTCCATCAAAGGAAGAGATAGAAAGTAAATTCGCAGGGGCGGAACTCGTTAAACTAGTAAGTAGAAGAAACGTAAAAGTGAAAGCACCAGAATATTTCCAACCAAAAGGTATTTTTAAGTCTAAACAAGCTGCTATTGATGGTCTGAATGCACATCATGCTACCTTAAGGGATTTCATCGACTCGACCACACTTCCTTTAAATAAGATTGGTTTTCCGCATCCTTTGATTGGGATGATTAATGGCGAACAATGGTTAATATTTATGGGCGGACATTCTGACCGACACGTTAATCAGATGAAAGAACAATTGGAAGTCGCTTAATAGTGGCAAATCTTTCCAGCACTGCAGTGTTGGAAAGATTAAATCATTTCAGAAAAAAGTCTAACGAGCTACGTCAAGTTTCAAAAATCTAACGTAACTACCAACAAAAATGGGCACCAATTCGTAAATTGATGCCCATTTTGGGTGAAATATGATTAACGCCTAACAGTTTTTAATTTTATTCAATTGATTAACAAAAAGACTAACCAACTGCCTACCGCAAACTGTTTCACTACCTATTGCATTATTTCTGTCCGTTCGCACTAGCTTTTGCAGCCTTAGCCTTTTCTGATCTTTCAATCATCGCGTCTACATCCGCAATAAATTCTTCAGGGGATGCACGATAGCCCGTCTTTCCAAGTCCATCAATCATCATTTGTGGCTTATCTTTATCTTGTTCTAATCGGAAAACCCAAACAGTAGGGAAACCGCTTACACCAAATGCTTGTTGCAATTGCTGATTTTGACTTCTAATCGCAGCTGGCAGTTGTTTTCTTCTTGGAAAATCCAATTCTAGAAGAATCACGTTATCAGCAGCCCAAGTTTTAAATTTATCTTTTTTGAAAACAGAGGCGGATAATCTTTTACACCAACCACACCAATCACTTCCTGTAAAATTCGCCAAAATTGGTTTACCTGTCGCTTGAGATTGGGCAAATGCCTCTTCCACTTTAACTAACCAACCGTCAAGTTCGGCTTTGTATTCTTCTTGGGCGAAGCTGGTAAATGCTGCTAAAAATAAAAAACTGAATAATATTACTTTTTTCATGGAGATATTTTTTTGATTTGTTGGGCGATATTTCTGCTTGCCCAATATTTGTACGTCAAAGATACAAGAATGTGGCTTTAGAAACCCAATTTTTACGTTTCCATAACAAATAAAGGTCTTTTGAAAAACATTCAGTATCATAACTCTAACGATTACAATACTTCTATTATTTTCAAAAATTGAGCCTAAGCGTTAAATCTTCCTTAAAGTATTGCATAAAAATGATTTTTTAGACTCAAGAACCAACCATTTCAAAACGTATCGCTGTCTATGAAATAAAAAATAATGAAAATTTTTCGCTTGTTTATCCTATGTCAAATCCTCATTTTTTCGAGTTGTTCCAAGGACCAACTAGAAACGCCTGCTGTTAACCACTGCTCAACACTTGCTGACGCTAAACGACTGACTTTAGAGGAACGAGCCAATGCCTGTATCTATTCAGATATTTTTATCTATCAAGACAAGATTTATACAATATGTGAATGCTGTGTATGTGATAAAATATACCAAATTGTTGACTGCGAAGGCAATGATTTATTGGCAAACTTCCCTAATAGGATAGCCGATTTTAGACTAAATGCAAGGTATTTATTTTCAATTGAGGGATTTTAATCCGATATACGAATTATATAGCTCAAAAATGTAAAACCCCGAAGCGTTGACGATGAACACTTCGGGATTTTTCGTTTTCTTACCAATTTATTAGAATGGTATTATCGGTTCTTTTTTCCTTTTTTTCCTTTCTTTCCTCTATTCTTCTTTAATCCTTGATAAGTTGCCAACTGTTCTGTCGTTAATATTTCTGCCAATGCAGCTTCCATAGTGGCTCTTTTTTCTTTGCCTTGTGCTTTTACAGCAGCACGCTCTTCTTCGGATAAGTCTCTAAAATCTTTACGATTCATGGTAGGTGCATTTTGTAAAAACAAATCGTATACCGCCGTTTTCTGATCTGCATCCAAACCTAATTGCTCTCCCAAACGATCCGTTTTTTTCTGAGTTCTTTCTTCTAAGGTACCTTTGTCCTTTTTACCTTTATTTCCTTTCTTGCCTTTTTTACCTTTAGCATTTGATCGAGGTACACGGTCGCCCTTTTTCTCTTTTGCTAAATTTTCAAAAGCTACCTGCTGGTCTGGTGTAAGAATATTGGCTATTTTAGCATCTGTTGCTGCTTTTGTCGCCTTTCTTTCCGCTTTAAAAGCCTCCTTTTCTTCTTGACTTAAGTCCTTCATTTTTTTGCCGCCTGCTTTACGATTTTCCGCTTGCTCTATAAATACTTCTTTCAATTCAGCTTGTTGTTCAGTAGACAGGTCTAATGCTTCTGTTAAATGAGCTACTCTTTTTTCTGCACGTTCTTCTGGACTACTACCTCCTCTTTGTGCGTTTACAAAAATGGCAGCCATCATTAAGAAAGATAATAACATTAATTTTTTCATGATATTTAATTTTTAGTCAGAATGATCAAAATTAAAACCATGCAAAAAAAATAGGTTGTTAGGCAATTAGTGGAGCGAAGAAACTTTGCTCAAATTTGGATAATTGCTAAAAAAGTTGTTTGAAACAATTGGAAAGAAAAAAAGCAGGTGATATTTGTAGTGTCAACAAACA
>CALDTJ010000081.1 GCA_937924145.1 uncultured Saprospiraceae bacterium | reverse complement strand
TTGTTTTGGTGTTTTTCTTTAGCCATTGGACTTGTGCTCTTGCCTCTTCTAAGGTGACTGGCGACTGTTTGGATAAGCGCATCATAGCTTGCGCCGCTCTTTCCCGAAATGAGATTTTGTAATTCATATTTTATTTGTTTTGTATCCATTTTAAGTTAGTGATACTAATTTACAGTTTTTTTATCGGTCTAATTATAAGACTAAATTTTCGATTTTTCAACTTATTATTTGAGGTTGCTGTTTTTTTCTTTTTTGGTGAAAGGGAACGGTTAACGGTTACAGTTTGCGCTGTAGCTCGCATAGGGCTGCTGAAAATATATGCTTTGTTCCCTTTTCGCCTTCTTTTTCTTTTTCTGACTAATTTGGATTAGTTTATTCTTCAAAAATTGAAAGAAGTCTTTCCCAATCCAATAATTGACTATCTGAAGAATATCTTGGGTCAAACTGCCTTGCGCTTGAATCTTTTCTTATTCGACCATTTTTCCCTGGTTCTTTTAACCAATTTCGATGCCCTTCATAAATATTCTTTGACAAGTCTATTGCTTTGACAATATAATATTCTGGCAATGAATTTAAGTCGTTTGGAATATTCACAAAAACATAAAATTTATTTACAGCTTTATCTTCTTCTACTTTTTTTCCTAAAATCCATTTCCTTTTATTTTGTGTCGTCTTTACTTGAACGGAAAAGGTTTTTTCTCCACTTTCGTTGCTTACCAAAATATCAACTCCGTCTGAGTTTCTTAAAGTAATTGCCGCGAGATAGCCCCTTCTTGATAATTCAGCAGCAACATAGTATTCTCCTGCTATTCCTGATAATTGTTTTGATAATTTCATTTTACTGGATTTTTGAGGTTATAAATTTTTCATTTCTTCTTTAAACAAAAGGGCCACCTCAGATTGCCTGAGGTAGCCCTTACTTCTATTTCTTAGAATTTATCTTTTGAATTAAACCACTTCATCCAAAACAACCACCTTCAAAATACCATCACCTTGACGGATGTCATCAATCACGTCCAAACCATCTACTACTTTTCCGAAACAAGTATGAACACCATCTAAGTGAGCCGTATTATTTCTACTATGACAGATGAAAAACTGAGACCCACCTGTATTTCTACCAGCGTGCGCCATAGATAAAACACCTCTATCGTGGAATTGATTTCCACCGTTTAATTCACAATCAATTTTATAGCCTGGTCCACCTGTACCTGGGTGACCTGATGCACCTGCACGAGTATTAGGGCATCCACCTTGTACTACAAAATCAGGAATTACTCTATGGAAATTTAAATCATCATAATAGCCATCTTTTGCTAGTTTTACGAAGTTGGCTACGGTATTTGGCGCATCATTTTCATACAACTCAATGGTCATTACGCCTTTTTCTGTGTGCATTTCTGCTTTCATGCTCTTAATTTTAATTTAAACTAATTCTTCAAAAAAGCGCAAAAATAAGGATTTTTAAGAAGTAATGAGAGGTTATAGGAAGTTATTGAAAGTTATTTTCGAGCAGTGACCGATGTCATACTTTCTCACATTCTCACTTCTCACCTTCTCACCTTCTCACTTCTCACTTCTCACTTCTCACATTCTCACTTCTCACTTCTCACATTCTCACTTCTCACTTCTCACATTCTCACCTCTCACCTTCTACAAATGCAAACCACATTCTGTCTTCGGGCTATTATTCCACCGACCAGCACGCCCTTTTCCAGGGACAGTACAGTGCTTACAACCAATAGATGAATAGCCTTTAGCTACCAAAGGATGAAAGGGTAATTTATTTTTTTTGATATAGGCAGCCCTTTCCTCTTCTGTTACATCCAGAAGTGGGTAAAATTTTAGAATACTATTTCTTTGTTCAAAAATATTTAAAGTAGATCGGTGATCACTTTGCCATTCCATCAACCCTGAAACCCAAACAGTAAACCGTTCTTTAATCAAATCTAAGGGCTTGACTTTATTGATAGAACAACAAAAATCTGGATTCTTAGTCCAAGTTTTATCCTTTTGTGTGAAATTATGCTCGTAAGCATCTGCCGTTACAGACTCTACTTGCAATCCATACAAATCAGATAAGACCTCTTTATAATTTAAGGTTTCTGTAAAGTGATACCCTGTATCAATAAAATAAATCTTTTGCTCCTTGTTCACACTTGAAAAAGCATGCAATAAAAAAGCAGAAGTTGCTGCAAATGAACTCGTCAGCATGACTTCTTCTGGAGCGAAGTCATGGTACAATTGTTCGATGCGTTCGGAGACGCTTAAATCTTTGTATTTCTGGTTTAATTCAGCAATCTCTTCTGCTGTCAATACTCTCTTTTTTATTGCCGTGTCAATCATGCTTTTGTATTGTTTATAAATATGAAAAGGATTAAGAGAACGCCCTCTCAATCCTTAAAGTTCAATTGAAATAGTAACACAAAATTACAAAAAATAAAAGCGAGATGCCGACGAAATTTAAATTTGGTTAATTGTTTGGTTATCAATTATTTAGAGCGTTTTTTATACATGAAAAAACGAACATATATAAGTGCTTTTTTGCTTTTTTTGATGTGCAAAAATGGATATTTCAACCTTTTCTTGAATTGTTTAATTCTTACTAATTCTTTTAAAAAACTTAATGAGTCCCCAGCAAATAAGGGCTAGTACAATAATAGTGATTATTAGGTAAGGAATACTTAATATAACGGCGATTAGTAGCCCACTCGTTAGTGCTTTATAAGTAAGTGCTAAAATGGCTATTATTATCAGTGCCAAATAGATTTTTCTAGATTTTTTCAGATGCTGCTGATTTTTTATTTGACTTTTTAGAAAAAAGGAAAGAGGAAAATTCGTGGGGAAGTATACTGTTTATTTCCCCACGAATCCAGTAATGCTATAACTGCACTATATGCCCAATTTTAGGATCAACCTTCCCATCCAACATCGGTAAATATAACCCCGCCAATCCTTCAGCCCCATTCGTATTTTGAACCGTCATCCAATCACCGATTTGATTCGTAAATTGCATCCATGCCATACCTAACTTTTGTTGGAAACCAGCAACGCCCCATTCTTTATTTCGCTTAACGGCTTGGGTGGGTGCAAAGAAGAACTTACCATTTTGCGCAGCACTGCCTTTACCACCTCTTTGTGTCCAATCGACCATACCAACTAAGCAATTATAAACTAGTTGATTCCCTAAATGAATTTGTAAACTGGCTTGTACCCGCTCGTTTCCAGAAAAATCTACGATGACACTAGTTTGGTCCTTAGCTATTTGTTCGGCTTGGTCGTAAGAAAGAACGGTATCGTAATATCCTAAGTCTTTTACAAAATCAACATTTCCAGCAGAAGTTAAACCTATAATATTTAGGTCTTTAGCTCCTTTGCGTTGTGCTAATAGAAAAGCCAATCCAATTGCGGTCTTACTAGATGCACTGGTCAATATGATCTGTTTGCCACCAAAAAAGTCATTATCATCCATGAAATCATCAATCAAAAAAGAAGTGGTGAACAAAGGACGGAATAAGCTTTGAATCGGTTCTCCTTTTTTCGAATAACTAGAATCTGTTTTAGTATTGATGTAATTATTATAAATGACCGGCAGTGCTTGTCTATGCTCAATGCCATCCATAAAACTGGTCGGTTTGATACTTTTAGGAGACATAATCAAATGCGATCCCATTGGGTAATAGCCATAAAAACGTTCGCCGACTTTGACGTTTTCATTTTTAGACGCTACTACATCAGAAAAACCCCACATTGGAATGATGCCCCAATCATCCGAAACTGGGAAAAAATTCCAATATCCTACCATTTCACCAACTGTGGCATAGGTAATATTGTTAGAAGTAAAGGCAAATTGATCTACTTTGACTAATATCTGGCCATCTGCTAAATCATCGGCAGTTGGTGTTGCTTTTTCTACAATTTTATAATCGTGAAAATTCTTTCTGTTTACTTGAATGTCGAATGCAGGCATAGGGAATATTATTGGTTTTAGTTAGTGATAAGAAGAGGTACAAGGTTACAGGTTTCGGGTGCAAGGTTAGACATTGACCACGTTATGCTGTCAACGTCTAACCTTGTACCAGATACCTGTAACCTGACACCTATTTTCCGTACATTTGCGCTCAAAGTTAATCATTACCAATATGAATTTACAGAAAATACAAGATTACATTGTTGAGTTTAAGCGGCACTTGAAAAGTCAGCGTAGGGAAGCCGTATTGTACAAGTGGGAAAGTCTGCAAAATTTTCAAAACAATTGGAATTTGGCATCGGAGCAGTTGACGGAAATGTATAATCAATCTTTACAGAATACAGAAACGGTCCGCCTTTGGAAAGGCAATCAATATTTTCCTAAGCATAGCATGCTGCTCTTTTGTGATTTACAACCTGATTATGTGAAATTTGCATTCGAAGATTTGTTCAATGAGGAGAAGGCGATTGATGGGCGGATGGATCGCTTTGTTTTTTATTGTGACCAATTGCTGGAAGCATACAAAGAGAAATATCCTTTGAAAATTGAGAACAATCATTATCATCATTACGAGATGATTTCGCTGTATCTCAGTTTCCATTTTCCAGAACAATATACCTTATACGATTTTGAAGTATTCAGACATACTTTAATCAATTTAGGGAGTAGAAATATTCCGAAATTGAATGATGTAGAACGGTTTTTTAAAATAAGTCGAACACTCGGTAAGTTTTTGGATAAAGATGAAGAAGTTTGGAAATTGCACCAAAAACGATTGAATCCGACTAAACATTTTCAAGGTAAATCTTTATTATTGGTGAATGAATTTTGCGAGGTGATTAGTCGGCATCGGCGGTAGAATGGTTGTCAATTTTGATAAAAAATGCTTAAATTTGGTTAAAAATAAGTAATGCCTCTTTTCTTGCTTATCATTTAGGCAAAGTAAAATAATTAATTAGCCATTTATGAGTTCATCTTTTTCCCATATACTTCGTTGAATCCCGATAGCTATCGGGACGCCATAGCGATGCTATGTCTGTAAGCCTCCCATCCCTTCGGGTTCAAAAGCTTACACTTTTTCATGCCTAGTCTAGGAAAAAAATATTTTCTCAAAATGACCACTTTATTAATTTATTTTGCCT
>CALDTJ010000080.1 GCA_937924145.1 uncultured Saprospiraceae bacterium | reverse complement strand
TCAAACATCGTATGGTGATAACTATCTCGTCCTACTTCCTCCAAGTCATTATGCTTACCAGAAACTCTTAAACATTTTTGGGTATCGGCGACTCTGGTTACTTCAGGTTTTTGATTTCCTAAGAAGTAATCTTTGAATTGGTTCATCCCTGAATTGGTGAACATCAAAGTTGGGTCCTCCTTATTTACAATGGGTGCCGATGGTACAATTTTATGTCCTTTAGATGCAAAAAAGTCTAGAAATTGCTGTCTGATTGCTGATGATGTCATTTGTAATGAAATTCTGATGTAAAAATATTGGCTAAAATTAGCTTTTAAAGCGTAATATTTAGCGATTCACTTCTACGTATTTTTTTATAAAATGCTCCGTTTTTGAGCTTTTTTCCAAATGCTAATAAAAAAAATACAATTAGGATAAAACCCGACAATTGATAAAATCGTTCCTTTCATCACTTTATTAAGTATCCTAATATTTGCTGGTTTTGGCATTGATTTAGTAATGTTATACTGTTGCCTATAAGCAATAAGTAATTTGTTTTGTATTGATAATCAGCTATTTGAATATTTTTAAAAATATTATAAAAATAAATTGCCAATTAACTGATGGTTTGTCGGTGAAATGGCAATAATTAATTTTGATTTCTTTGAGAAAAACAAATATTAATTATTTGCAACTGTTAAATATTGGGGCAATTCTTTTGTATTTTGATGATTAGCAGTTACTTTTGACTGCGTATTTAAAAAAATCTATTACTTTTGCCGCACTAAAAAGTGCGCCAAAATTAGGTATTTTAAAATTAAATTGCTCAAAAGAGAAAAAATTACACCCTTTGAACATCTCTAGAAAGAGCCAATTTCCAGACGAAAATAAACGAACGAGAGTACTATAGAAAACTGTGTTTATCTGGAATGATTTTAGTACCAAACGTTATTGAATGAGAAAGGAAAAGTTTTATTTTAATACACAAACCTTACAGTACGAAAAGGTTGTGACCTCCTTGAATACAAAAATTCTGAGAGCTGTGGGTATATCCTGCGGTATTTTTGTAGCAGCATTAGTCTTACTCTCTATCTCCTATAATTTTTTCCCAACACCCAAGGAAGAGGCATTAAAGCGTGAAATCGAACAGATGAAAACGCATTATGCTGACATGAAATCGGAAGTTGCTCAGATGTCTAAAGTCTTGATTAACTTGAAAGAGCGGGACGCTAGCGTTCACCGTATGGTATTTGGAATGGAGCCTATCGACGATAATCAGTGGGAGGCTGGTGTCGGTGGTCATGAGAAATATGGTTTATTAACCAATTTCAAAAATTCAGGACAAACTTTAGTAGAAACACAAGAAAGAGTAGATAAGCTCACTCGCCAAATGGTCGTTCAATCTCAATCTTTGGATGAAATTGAATTCATGGCAAAGAGTAAGAGCGAAATGTTTGCGGCTATTCCTTTATTAGCTCCTGTTAGAAAAGATTTATTAGCTCGAAATATTCACCTATTATCTGGTTTTGGTAGAAGATTGCACCCAATTCTGAAAGTCATGAAAATGCACGAAGGGATTGATTTCACGGCAAAACGTGGAACACCAATCCAAGCCACTGCCAATGGGAAAATATTTAAGGTATTAAAATCACCTTCTTACGGAAACTACGTCGTTATTAAGCATGGTCACGGCTACGAGACCCTATATGCACACATGAACGAGGTAATGGTGAAGAAAGGGCAAGAAGTGAAAAGAGGGGAACAAATAGGAACAGTAGGTAGTACAGGCCGTTCTACCGCACCACACTTACACTACGAAATTCATTTGAATGGAAAAGCGATTAATCCCCTAAGCTACTGCGTAGATGGATTGTCGATCAATGAATATGAAGCACTAGTCAAGTCTGCGTCTAAAATGAACCAGTCTTTAGATTAGAATCAACAACTAATAAATAAACAATTTAGCTTTGACTTGCTTTCTGTGTTACAGGGAGCAAGTTTTTTTGTTTTAGTAGCAAGGTTATGAGGTGATAAGGTTATGAGGTGATAAGGCTTGGAACATTAAACTTTCTTTCCTCGTAAATTGGTAACTTTGCGTTTTGAAATTAATTAATGAGGTGATAAGGTTTATTCGGTAGTCCAGTTATTGATATTTTCTCCCTCCTCATTACCTTATAACCTCATCATCTCATAACCTCGAACTTATGTCTGTTTACGATAAATACGAAACTGTTGTTGGCTTAGAAGTACATGTGCAATTGGGTACAAAGAGTAAAGCTTTTTGTGGCGATGATGCTAGTTTTGGTGCGCCACCTAATACACATATTAGTACGATTTCTTTAGGACATCCAGGTACTTTACCTCGGTTGAATAAAAAGCAGATTGAGTATGCGGTTAAATTAGGATTGGCATTAGGTTCTAAAATTAGTCCGACGAATAATTTTGATCGAAAAAATTATTTCTATGCAGATTTGCCGAAAGGTTATCAAATTACGCAAGATAGAATGCCGATTTGTATCGGTGGAGGCATGGACGTAGAAACGGAGGAAGGTAAGCGGCATATTCGGATGCATCACATCCACATGGAAGAAGATGCGGGTAAATCTATTCACGATATAGCTCCTGATGCTACTTTTATTGACTTAAATAGAGCAGGTGTTCCGTTATTAGAAGTGGTGACAGAGCCAGATTTTCGTTCGGCACAAGAGGTGGACGTATTTATGAATGCGATGCGCCAATTAGTGCGTTATTTAGGGGTTTCGGATGGAAATATGCAAGAAGGTTCTTTGCGTTGTGATTGTAATGTTTCGGTGCGCCTAAAAGGGGCAGAGCAATTCGGAGAGCGTTGTGAGATTAAGAATATGAACTCTATGCGTTTTGCTCGACGTGCAATTGAATTTGAGCGAAAAAGACAAATTGATTTGTTAGAGTCTGGTGGAAAAGTAGCGCAACAAACCCTAAACTTTGACCCTGTTACTGGGGTGACTTCCCCTTTGAGAGATAAGGAAGATGCCCACGATTACCGATATTTTCCAGAACCAGATTTGCCGCCTGTGGTGATTTCTGATGAATATCTAGCAGCGATTAAAGCAGAAATGCCAGCTTTACCGTGGGAGTTGCAAGCAAAATTCATTAAAGAGTATCAATTATCGGCTTATAATGCAAAGTTGTTGACGGAAGAGAAGGGAACTGCCTTATTTTTTCAAGAATTGACTAAACACACTAAAAATTATAAAGCTGCGGCTAACTTAATGATTAATAAAATCAACCCGTGGTTGAGTGAGGAAAAGCAAAGTATTGACGAATTTCCGATTAGTCATCAGCAATTAGGTGCATTAGTTCAATTGATTGATGATGGTAAGGTTAGTAACACCATTGCCTATCAGCGAATTTTCCCTGAATTATTAAAAACTAAAAAAATGCCTTTGGAAATAGCAGAGGCGATGAATCTAGTACAATCCTCTGATGGGGACTTTTTGGAGCAATTGGTGATGGATGTATTAGAAAAGAATCCTGATAAAGTGAAGGCTTATAAAAATGGTAAAAAAGGCTTAATTGGCTTTTTTATGGGAGCAGTCATGAAGGCATCTAAAGGAAAAGCGGAACCTAAATCAACGAATGCTTTATTGGCTAAAAAGTTATCGGAATAATCCAATCTTTCTAGCGTTTAGTCTTTCCAGCACTGCAGTGCTGGAAAGACTTAAGTCTTCAAATAGAATCAAACTCAAATCAAATACTAAATTTACATGACAACTAGACTATTTTGCTCTCTAGCCTTACTTTTTAGTTTAACTTCTATAATGGCACAAAACGAAACTATTACGGTCGAAGATATTTGGGATGGTGATAAATTGGTTGGAAAATCCGTCCCTGGTTTTAATTTTTTGAATGATGGAAAACACTATACTCGTTTAGAAAATAACACGATTAAACAATATGATTTAGTTTCTGGAAAATTTACGAATAATCTTTTTTCTATTACAGAAATTGATCCATCGACTGATTTTCCAGATGAGTTTGATAGCTATACTTTTAACGCAGATGAGACCAAGATTTTGTTAGAAACGGCAAAAGAAAAGATCTATCGACGTTCTTCTAAAGCGAATTATTATATCTGGGATAAAGCACAAAAAACAATCACTCAATTATCTAAAGATGGAAAACAAGGCTATGCAACTTTTAGTCCTGATTCTGATAAAGTAGCTTTTGTTGCTGATAATGACTTGTATGTCAAAGACTTAAAAAATGGTCAAACTACCCGAATAACGAATGATGGTAAATACAATCACATCATTAATGGTAGTGCAGATTGGGTATACGAAGAAGAATTTTCTTTTGCCAAAGCTTTTTATTGGTCGCCTGATGGTAAAAAAATAGCTTTTATGCGATTTGATGAAAGTGCAGTTAAAGAATTTACCATGACTAAATTTAAAGGTGGCTTATATCCAGAATATGAGACTTTTAAATATCCAAAAGTTGGCGAAAAAAATGCTGTTGTTTCTGCTCATATTTATGATTTAGAAAGCGGTAAAACGACGACCGTTGATACTGGAAATGAAACAGATATTTACATTCCAAGAATCAAGTGGACGAAAGATCCGAATCAACTTTGTGTTTTCCGAATGAATCGCCACCAAAATGATTTAGAGCTATTATTAGCGGATACGAAAACAGGGAAAACTAAATTATTACTTCAAGAAAAAAATAAATACTACGTTGACGTTGATGATGATTTGACTTTTTTGAAAGATGGAAAATGTTTTATCTGGACGAGCGAACAAGATGGATTTAACCATATTTACCTTTATAACATGAAAGGTAAGTTGGAAAAACAATTGACGAAAGGCAAATATGATGTGAGCAAATTTTACGGAGTAGACGAAGATACTAAGCAAGTATATTATAAGTCTTCGGAAACTTCCCCGATGGAGGAAAATATTTACACAGTTAATTTAAAAGGCAAAAATAAGCGACGATTGACCAAAGGAGCAGGAACACATAATGCCCAATTTAGTAGCACTTTTGATTATTTTGTGAATAGTCATTCGACCATTAATGCTCCATCTACTTATATTGTTCGAGACCAAGAAGGGAAAGCTATTAGAACAATTGAGGATAATGCTGCTTTGGCAGCAATGAAAGAAACTTATGGGGTTAATCCTGTAGAATTTTTCCAATTTGAGACAAGCGAAAAAGTGGAGTTGAACGGTTGGATGCTTAAACCTGCCAATTTTAATCCAAATCGTCAGTATCCTGTTTTTATGTATTTGTATGGTGGCCCAGGCAGTCAGCAAGTAAAGGATCAATGGAAAGGACAAAATTACTGGTGGTTTCAGATGTTGGCACAGCAGGGATACATCGTTGCTTGTGTGGACAATCGGGGGACTGGTGCAAGAGGGGAGGAGTTCAAAAAAATGACTTATCAACAACTAGGTAAATACGAAACAATCGACCAAATTGAGGCGGCTAAATATTTAGGTGGTTTGCCTTATGCGGATGCGAGTAGAGTAGGGATTTTTGGTTGGTCTTATGGTGGATTTATGTCTTCTCTTTGTTTATTAAAAGGAAATGATGTTTTTAAAGCGGCGATTGCCGTTGCGCCCGTGACTAGCTGGCGTTGGTATGATACGGTTTATACGGAGCGTTATATGCGGACAGAGGCTGAAAACCCAGATGGGTATAAAGATAATTCACCAGTTTACTTTGCCGACCAACTCAAGGGGCATTATTTATTAATACATGGTGGTGGAGACGATAATGTGCATTATCAACAAAGTGCGGAGATGATGAATGCTTTGATTGATGCTAATAAACAGTTTGATACTTATACTTATCATAATCGAGCGCATGGTATTCGTGGGGGCAATACTCGACTTCATTTGTATACTAAAATGACAAATTTCTTGAATGAGAAGTTGAAAGGAGATGCTGTGAATTATAATGCTGATGTAAAACGACCTTAAGATATTCTTGTTTTTTTGAACCACAAAAGGCACAACAGATCACAAAAGAAATAGTAGGAAAAACTTTTGTGTCCTTTTGATTCTTTTGTGGTTCAAAAAAAATTACTTCAATAGTTTTTGTAGCATCTTCAATGTTTTCTTCCCTCTAGACCTAAATCCTGCTGTACCATGCGGCATAAACTCTTCAATAATTATTCTAAGTTCACCTGCCAAATCTGGTTCTTTTTTACACAACTCGCCTAAAATACTCATAGAAAAAATCCTTACGGCTACTGCCTCATTTGGGTCTGATAGAAAGAGGAAACAACGATCTGCTACAGTACCCATTAATTCTTCTGGAATATCTACATTTTGTAATAAACGGACCGTATTTCGTTTGACTGCTACATGAATTTTTTCATTTTTTAGATTGTTGACCATCTCGGCTAAATGAGGATTGATTAGGTGTGGTCGTTTTTCCGTACAATGCGTCATAATCCATGCTGCCCGTTGGGTAACTCTGTATTCATTGCTGAAAAAATGGGTCATCAACTCATCAAATAGTGCTTGATTATCGCCAATATAATCTCGGATAAGTAGGGCTTGGGGCTTGGAGTGTTCCTTTAGTATGGCAGCTTTTAAGTCCATGAAAATTAGCTATTTAGGTTCTACGGTGAAAACTGTGGGTTATTGTTTTTTGCGTAAAGAAAGAGATGCTTACAAAGCACCGCTTTCTATGGTGCTCACAGAAAGCGGTGCTTTGTAAGCACCTCTTTCTTTCTTTCTTTCTTTCTTTCTTTCTTTCTTTCTTTCTTTTTGCTTGATATAGGGAAAATATTTGTTCTACAAAAAGATACCCATAGTTTTAACCGTAGTGCCCTATTTTGATTGATTTTAATCTTTCCAAATATTTTCAGCAGACAAAATAATATAAACTCTTAATATTAAACAAAAAAGTTGCTATTTTTTAAAAAATAAACAATTCTTTTATCCCTTTCCTCTTACAGTTTTCCGTACTTTTGCAGTTACAAAATAAAACTACATGCAAGATTATTTAAACGAGCTAAATGATGTGCAGCGAGATGCTGTGACCAATATAAAAGGCCCTGTTCTAGTAGTAGCAGGCCCAGGTTCAGGTAAGACTAGGGTGCTGACTTATCGGATTGCCAATATTATCGAAAATGGTGTGCCACCGTGGGAAATTTTAGCTTTGACCTTTACCAATAAATCAGCTCGGGAGATGAAAGAACGGATTGCCAAAGTAGTTGGTAGTCGGGCGAATAATGTGTGGGCAGGTACTTTTCACTCTATTTTTGCTCGAATCTTGCGGGTAGAGGCTGAAAAAATTGGTTACCCTTCTAGTTTTACGATTTATGATACGCAGGACTCAAAGAGTGTGATTAGTTCGATTATTAAAGAGATGAACTTGAGTCGAGATAGGTATAATGTCAATGCAATCGCTTCTCGAATTTCCTCTGCAAAAAGTAGTTTGATCCCACCGAAGTTATATACGCAAATGAAGGAATTGATACAACAAGATAGTATCAATAAA
Source organism: uncultured Saprospiraceae bacterium (assembly GCA_937924145.1). Lineage (GTDB taxonomy): Bacteria > Bacteroidota > Bacteroidia > Chitinophagales > Saprospiraceae > JAFMDF01. The sequence goes on along the minus strand of CALDTJ010000080.1, from coordinate 2,885 downwards.
CGTCCGAAAATTCATGTCATCTATGCCAAATATATGGCGCGATGTAAACGCGCTGGGGCCATGGATTTTGATGATTTGCTATTTCAATTGTATTATCTATTACATAAAAACCCAGATAATGTATTAGATAAATACCGAAAGAAATTTAAGTATTTATTGGTTGATGAGTTTCAGGATACGAACTACTTGCAGTATGCGATTATTAAAAAATTAGTGAAGTATGATGGTAGTGATAATAATATCTGTGTAGTGGGAGATGATGCACAAAGTATCTATGCTTTTAGAGGAGCAACGGTAGAAAATATTCTAGATTTTGAAAAAGATTTTAAAGGCTTAAAGACCTTCAAATTGGAGCAAAATTACCGTTCTACAACGCATATTGTACAGGCGGCTAATGCAATTATTGGGCATAATACGAAACAGATTAAGAAGAAAATCTGGTCACATAAGGGTGATGGTACCAAAATTCGAGTCATCAAGGCTATGTCTGATTCGGAAGAAGGTAAACGAGTGGCAGATACGATTGTAGAACAAAAAACTCGGTCGCATTTTAGTAATAGCGATATTGCCATCTTGTACCGAACCAATGCGCAGTCTAGAATTTTTGAAGAATATTTGCGCCGATATAATATTCCTTATAAAGTTTTTGGAGGGACTTCGTTTTATCAAAGAAAAGAAGTCAAAGATTTAATTGGCTACTTGCGTTTGGCAATTAATCAGCAAGATGAGGAGGCATTGAAAAGAGTGATTAATTATCCTAAAAGAGGAATAGGAAAAACGACCGTTGAAAAAATTAGTGCGAAAGCGGGCGAGAATGATATTTCGATGTGGGAGGCGATGGATTATGTGGAGTTACCTGCTGGAGCGATGAAAAAGATCAAGGCATTCAAAACCATGATTAAGGCTTTTATTGATAAGTCTACAACGATGGATGCTTATGATTTGGCGGCCTACGCGGCACGACAGTCTGGAATTATTTCTACCTTGAAAGCAGATACCTCTGTAGAAGGCTTGAGTCGATTGGAGAATGTAACTTCTCTTTTGGATGGTATCAAAGAATTTGTTGAAAATGATGAAGTAGAAGAAGGGGTGGAATTGACCGATGATAAATCTTTAGCGAGTTATATTCAGAATATTGCCTTACATACGAATCAAGACGAGGAAGAGGACGGAAATTTTGTCACTTTGATGTCTACGCATTCTGCCAAAGGATTAGAGTTTAAATCTGTTTTTGTAGTAGGATTAGAGGAGAATTTATTCCCTTCTTTTATGGCAATGAAGAGTCCTCAAGGAATCGAAGAGGAACGCCGACTTTTTTATGTTGCGATTACTCGGGCGGAAGAGTACTTGACGATTTCTTTTGCGAATAGTCGTTATCGTCACGGTAAACATAGTAATAACTCTCCAAGTAGATTCTTAAATGAAATTCCATTAGAGAACCTAGAAAGTAGCTTTAGTATGTCTAAGCCTACTTCAGGAACTGCCGTTCGCCCACAACGATCAGGTGTAGCTGGCAATTTTAAGAAAGCAAGAACTCAGGCAAAATTATCTATTAATGTTGCTGATTTCAAACCGAGTCCAAGTGCCTTGATTAAAGAAGGGCAAAAAGTGCTACACTTGAAATTTGGAGAAGGAGTCGTGGAACAAGTTGATGGGAGAGGTGATAAAAAAGTAGCGACTATTAATTTCCCTCAAATTGATAACCCTAAACGGCGTTTGATGCTGAAGTTTGCGAAGTTGCAAATAATGAGCGAAGAATAGTTCTTATTCTAGCCAATCAGGGTGAAATTTATCAATATGTGGGGGATGAAGTAATCGTAAGTTGGAAAACAGGAAATGGATTTCGACGAGAGCGTGCATTGGACTGCTTTTTTGATATAGAACAAGCTATTGCTAAAAAAGAAAATATATACTTAGGTAAATATGGAATCGTACCCTCTTTCAAAGCAGGTTTGCATATCGGAACTGCCATGATTGGTGAAATTGGTGTGATTAAAAAAGATATTGCATTTTCTGGAGATGTACTCAATACAACTTCTCGAATACAAGCGAGATGTAATGAATTCGGAGTAGATTTGCTAGTCTCTGAAGAATTAGTAACTGAGTTGGACTTATCGAAGGAAGAATATGCTTTACAAAAGATTGGAACGGTCAACTTAAGAGGGCGAGCAAAAGCAGTAACTTTGTTTTCTATTAGTAGAGGAGTTGGCTGTAGCTATGATTTTCAAGATGCGTTAATAACGAAACCGTTTTGGAGTTTTGCTTGAGCTGAATTTTATTCCGATTTGATATTGGATTTAAATACTTCAGGACGGATTTCTTCTTGTGCCTCAAAAGCGCGCTGAAAAGCCCATTTATTACCAAAACCTACGTCTAAACCAATACTTTCAACACTATAGTTTTTATATCGCTGATCTGACATACGCTCTTTGGCGGCAGCTATGCGATATTTATTGACCATATTTCTAAAACTTTGTGGTAATATTTTTGCGAGATAGCTACTTCGAATTTTTAGATAATAGCCTAATTTTCGCCTATCCAATTCGTCATCCATAAAGATCTTTTCTTCCTTGAAAAGGGTATCAATTTTATTTAGTAATAGTTGTGGATCTTTACTGGTTTTGAGGCGCAACCGACTAGGAAAAAAAGCATTTCTAAAAGCATAATAACTTACCCAAAGTACCATTAATGTAAAAGATAAATCGCCTATGTAGGTAAACCCTCGAATGTTGTACAAATTAATGCCTAAAAAGCGATAGGTGAAAAAATCTCCAATAATATAGGCAGCACTTATAGCAAAAAGTACAATCAACCCTTTGACCATTCTCTTCAATCGGTTAACCTTATCTACTTCCCAAGCGAAGGCTTTTTTTCTTTCTAATAAG
>CALDTJ010000079.1 GCA_937924145.1 uncultured Saprospiraceae bacterium | reverse complement strand
CTAGGCGAAAAGCGCAGACATAGCACCGCTATGGCGAGCATTTTCAACAAGAACAAACGCTGTTTGTGACCCGCTTGCGGATGGGATGCTAGGGAAAAAAGATGAACTCATAAATGGCTAATTAATTATTTTACTTTGCCTTACTTGTGTAATAGGGGAGTAAGTGATGGGAGTTGTTACGGGTAGTTGATTGAGAATTGTTTGCTTGTATTTATCAGCTATATAATTCCAAGTGTATCGGCGGTCGGCAATAGCTTTCATGGATTGCCCTAACTCTTTTAATTCAAAGTCATTCAGCTTTAAAAGTTGGGCAATTAAGTCTTCTTTTGATTGAAAATAAGGGGCACTAAATTCTGTTGTAACTCGGTTATAAATTACATCATAAGCAATAATTGGTAAGCCTAGATACATAGCCTCCACCAATGATGGATTTGTACCACCAGCACTATGACCGTGTATATAAACGGTACAATTGCTTCGTAATTTATTCAATTCTGTTGGCTCGTAAATAGGAGAGAGTAGATGTAAATTTGGATGATTGCCGTATGCTGCTAATAGCTGACGACCGTAAGCACTGTGCGCCCAATTGCCCACTATGACCAATGGTAAACGGGACATTTTTTGAAATGCAGCTAATACAATATGAATGTTATTTTCTGGTTCAATTCTACAAACTTTAAAAGCGTAGGCTGCTTTCAAGAAAGGATATTCTTCCGCATCTTTAGCTATTGTTTTTACGGGTGCAACGTGGTCTGCACCATATTCGATTAGACAACTCTTGACACCATAATGCTCCGTAACGTAATCTTGTAAACCTGCATTGTCGGTGATGACTTCATCAGCGTATTTGATGGCCATTCGTTCACTAAAAATCAAGAATTTTTTGATCCATCCGTCCCATTTTGCTCTTCTCCACTCTAAACCATCTAAATTGACGATCACTCGATTATTAGAAAATAATTTTACAAATGGTAAGAAGATACAACCCGAGACGCCTAGAATTAAAAGGACCTCGCAGAAGATCATCGCATGGATCATAGAAAGTATATCGTACAGAATACTCTGGATGCCATTGGCTTTTAAAGGGATGTATTTGATTTTCGCTCCTTCCCAATTATCGACTCGCTCCGCTTTAGTATAGCTTTTGCTGCTGCTATATACGGTTAAATCTAATTGTTTGCTCAACTTCAAAACTAACTGCTGAGCCAAGGTTTCAAAACCCCCATATTTTGCTGGTACGCCTACTGTACCGATAATGCCAACTTTTGCTTTTTTCATTTTCTAGAATTGTTTATTTGGTATAAACTATTCCTAGAAAGTGCCAAAATTTTAATTGTCTGATTATTAGCGTCTTATGTAGATTCGCTTATTGTCCTTTGTCTTTATTTTGGGAATTATTCCAATTTTGGGAAAGCGTTTTGTGGTGAGTGTAAAGTCTTATTTAATACAAATTTACAGTTTCCTTCTAAACCTCGATTATATTAGTGTCTTCAATATGATGTTCGATTAGCAAAGTGCCCACATTGAACGATTTTGCTTCATGGTCAAGTATCCAACTAATCGTATCAAGCCAAGGACTTTCCTACCATTTGATCCTATCATTCAAGTTTAAATCTTAGGAGCTATTTTTTTAATCCATTGCTGGGGTAAATCATTTATCAACGGATTTAGATTTACTCCATTGCTCCCCACGCTTTCAATATATCCATAGATTCCTTCACACCATATTTTGTTTCACTAGCTTTCGCTACTTCCAAACATCGCTGCGCTGATTTAATTGCTCCTTTTCGGTCTCCTAATTTATCTAGAATAGTCGAAAGGTGTAGATGGTCTCGGTAATCAGGTTTCGTTCTTAGGGAAATCGCTGTAGTCATCCATTCTTTCGCTTGTTCCAAATCCAAGTCATTATCCATATAGTAATAAGCCGCCATGTGATATTCAGTGGCACTTGGTGTCCTATTAAACGATTCGACTCTTAATAAACTTAATCTGCCCATTATGATTGCTCTCATGTTCGACCACATGAAACCACTTGCAGTAGTTATTAGTCGGATGAGACCAACCCCAATTTTTATCAATTTTCAATAACCATTCATCATCTCGTTTAGCCAATTCTTGCAAAGAATACTCCCGAACTCGATTCAACTTTTCAAGGTAAAAATCTAAAGGATTCCCTTTAATTTCTGCACGTCCTCTATCGCCTAATCCCATGCCTACACTAAATTCTTTATCATCTTTTTCAGGCCAATTACCCCATGCTCGATCTTCAAAAGTATTGAGTTGGTAAAAGCGTTCTGTAGCGGCAAGGTGTAATAACATACCACCGATAGAGTTGGCATTATCATCCATTAAATAATCTAGTTCTTTAATGCTAAGATCTCTTACAGGCCATAAAATGGTCTCCCGCATCCAATTCATCATAGATACTAGAGTACCGACTTGAGGCGTATATCCTTTTTTCGGGCCTACAAAATTTAGACTATCATTAGTCGGTGAGGTTTGTGCCTGACCTAAATTAGGTAATAAAAGGGCGCTACCTGTAACGGCAGAAACTTGAGCTGATTTCTTAATGAAATTTCTTCTTTTTAACATGGAGTGATTTGTTAGGGTGATTAAGTAATAATTTTAGTAGATTAGAGAAAATTAGGCATATCAAATTGTTATCTGATGATCTAATAGATACAAATGTAACTGAAAAAAAGACTATTTAATTAAATATTGGGGATTGAAATAAGGTGCAAAAAGGGTCTAGTCCCCTTATTTAGCAAAAAAATTAATCCGAATTCCGAATCCGAATAATCCGCCCATCCGCCTCATCCGTCAAAATATACAACTGTCCATCAGGACTTTGGACCGCCTTCCGAGTCCGATCTCGATTATCAATAAATAACTCTTCCACACTTTTGATTTCTTGATCCTCAATCACCAATCGCCAAAAATTACCCCTAGATAAACCAGGGACGATTAGATTATTTTTCCAAGTAGGAAATTCAGTGCCAGTGTAGAAAGTCAAACCAGTAGGAGCGATTGTTTTATACCAATTCCACATTGGTACTGTAAATTCTCTATCCAATTTAGGAGGAACATAGCCGCCACGATACTTGCCAGTACTAATTATTGGCCAACCATAATTAGCCCCAGCTTCTAATAAATTTAATTCGTCGCCTTTGATAGTCCCATGTTCCGAAAACCAAATATCTCCAGTATTGGGATCAAGTGCCAAACCCTGCGATGCTCGTATACCTGCCGCATATATACCTTTGACCGCATCAGGTCCAAAATCTGGATTGTCAGAAGGAATACTACCATCTGGATTTAAGCGATAAATCTTACCTCGCATATCGGTCAAATCTTGGGCAATGGGCATTTCAGGTTGTAAAGCATCTCCGAATAACCGTTCACCCATCGTGATATAAAGTTTCCCGTCCTCCCCAAAAAGGAGTCCGCCGCCAAAATGGAACAAACCATCTGCATAGGGTAGGGCAGTAATTAAAGTTTGTACCTCTGTTAAGGCATTATTTGCTAATTTTCCTCTAATTACTTTAGTCGCATATTTTTTGTTTTTTTCAGAAACATAGGACACGTAAACCCATTGATTTTGGGCAAAATTTGGATCTAATCGAACTTCTAAAATACCTGCATTATAGCGACCCCTAAAGCCATTCGTACCAGTAGGATAAGTCCCGAGCGGATAATCACTAGCTACTACAACCAAACTATCCGCGACATCTTCTGGAAAACCTGTAATACTAATTTTCTCTTTGGTCTGTAAATTCACTTTGAGTAAATCGCCATCTTTTTCTGCGACTAATGCCTCATTTTCGGTTAAAAAAGCCATACTCCAAGGCCTTTTTAAGCCATCCATCACCGTTTCTTTTATAGGAATAATTTGATTTGAACTTTTAATAGCTTGTTCTTTTTGCGTTTTTTCATATTGACAAGTGAAAAAACACAAAGCAACAAGGCAATTCAGTAGAATGATTTTTAATAAATTTGACATATTAATGAGTTATTTTAGACTGTTTGTGAGGTAAAGAATGTCAACATCTGGATTCGTGGAATTTATCTATCCGCGGGGTATCCGTATTAATTTTCTCCACTGCCTGCACCGATTCCTATCGATAGATAGATAAAAATACGGATCGAGATGTTGACGAATCCGACAGTATAATTTTTCCCTAGTAATTCGCAGTCGCCTTCGAATCTAATTTAGGAATCACCAACATATCATATCTATTAAACATCCTATATATACCATCAGTGATGATATAATTTCCGTAATAAAATTCTTTCACGAATGGTCGCAAGTCTACTAAAATCCATTCTTCTTTCTTACCTAACTGTACAAATTCTCTAAATTTCTTATTGAAACCATCTGTTGCTTGGGATAAATCTTTTATAGCCTTACCGTCGTTATAAAATCTTCTTACAAAGCCAATAGCTAGGACTTCCTTTTCATGATAATCTGCCAATTCGTACAACATATTACCAACGCCAAAAGCACCGCCACCGGTCATACTTTTTGATAAATGATTTCGATACATTTTGAGAAATAGTTTCTCCTTATTAATATCAAAATTTTCCTTTTTTAAATCTTCGGCTAATTTCCGCTTATCTTGTTTGGCACTCCAAACATTTTTTTCATAATACTGCTTATTTCCATACATTCCCCAATATTCAATACTTTGTTGGATCGCTTTTATCGTCGCCCTATTTCCTTCACAAATGGACATTTTATCTAAGAAATCGTTGAGACATTTAGCTGATTTTAGTTCAGTCATTAATTTGTGTACCTCATCGCTATTATAGGCATTTATAGCTGCATATTGTTGGTCTATAAATGCGGCTGTTTCTTGATATAAATTTTGGTAGGTCTGTTTATTGTTTGGAAGTAAATTGTCGTATAAATTATCTACCAACATTTTATAACTAGTCCAAGGCTCAATTCCTACGGATAGAAAAGACCATTCTCGATTATGAGCGTTTTCGATAGATTGGATGGCCTCAAGATTCCTTAATTCTAGAATTGGGACAAAGGTGCCACCTTTTTTTTCCAATAAATACTTTTGGTTCAATGCTTTAATATTTTGACTCGTCAACTCAGAATTTCTAGCCATTTTATTGATTAATTGACCAGCACCACCGCCAGTTTCCAAAACCATTTTCTTATAATTGTTTTGGTCTAATTCGTTGATTAAGGCATTTGCGAATTGATGTTCTAATTTAGAACCAGCATCTTCTCCAAACATGGTAATCTGTGCGTTGGCGATGGCGCTAGATAATATTTCACCACCTTTTCCTTGAAAACTATCCCCTTCAATCGAGAAAGTATAACTAAATTGTTCTAAATCTTGGATAGTAATAGAGTCTTGCGCAAAAGCACTTTCGGAAAAGCTAAACAAGAAAGTACCTAAAAGGAATAGGAGTAATTTTTTCATTTTATAATTATTTTAAAAATGTTTGATTAGAGTTTTAAAACTTGAGTTTTAATTAATCTATTTTAATGGTTTTGAAAGCCTAGTGCTTTGTTTCAGAAATTTGAGTTAACAATTGACCACAAAAACCACGAAGTGGTTGAACACAAATAGCCCCGAATGAAATTCGGGGAGAGAGATAATAACCCATCTCCCTATAACCACGAAGTGGTTGAATATGAAAGAGTTAAGTTCAACTTGATGGTTCAAGTCTCCAGACTTGAACCCCATATTATGGTCGTCTCCTGACGACTGTTATAATAAATGTATTGCCTGATACTTAATCAGTTTTTCCCCATCTCCTTTTCCGTCTTGGCTCGATTCGTAGCAATCTTGTCCACGATATACCAGCGACCATCTAACTTCATCATATTGAAGTAGTCGATGTATAAGCGATCAGCAGTTTGGATTTCACACTTAGCGGTAGCGATATTGCTAGTCACATCAATTTCTAAGACTCGCCCACCTGCATTTTCTCTTCGAGGTCTAGGTTTGAAAAAACTTAAATATTTTGCTCGGTCGAATACGAGTACCTTTTCATCTTTGACATTTTTGAGTTGGCAAGTAGCGTGCATAGCCTTTCCCAATAGTGTGGTATCGCCCGTCATCCAACCTTCGAAATACATATCAATGGTCTGATTGATTAGGGCTTTTTCGACTTGAATTTCGGGAGGGACTTTTTGAGTAGTACTACATGAAGAGAGAATGGCAAGGATGGCAACGAAGTAAATGAATTGTTTTTTCATGTGTATGTATTTTTGAAAATTAATTAAAATTATTTCGCAACACAAAACTCCATGAAATGAAGAGTGAAACCTAAAAAATGAGGGTTCGGGCGGTTCAGAATTATAAAACCGAACTGTTTTAGGTGTTTTTAAGCACTTTTAGGTGCTATTTCCTGTTGATATTGGGCAGGCGTTTTTCCAGTTATTTTTTTGAAAGTGGTAAAAAAAGTAGATTTAGAATTGAAACCGACTTCATAACCGATGCCTTCTAAGGACAAATTATGAGGTGTTTTAAGTAGTTGGCAGGCTGCTTTGATTCGGTACTCGTTGATATAGACATTGAAACTTTTACCTAGATTATCATTCAATACTTGAGACAATTGGTGAGTAGGAATATTTAGTTCTTCGGCGACTGCTTTTAGTTTTAGTTTAGAGTTTTTGTGAATTCCTGTTTCCATTAAATCAGCTAATTGGGCTAGTAATTGATTGGCAGTTCCAGCCTCAATTTTTTTATTAGCATATTTTTTGACCGCTTTTTGTTCAGAAAATTGAGCCGTATCCGTATAATAATATCCAAAAAAAGCAAGGTATAAAAAGAAGGAAAACACTAGCGGTCCAGAAATATAGTAAGCCATCGAGAAACCAAAAAATGCAAGAAAGAAAGCCCCTGCGATAATAAAATTACCCAAATAAATAGCTACTAACCACTTGTCAGTAGGGAATAGCGTGATCTCTTTATTCCCAATTTTTTTGAATATAGGGAGTAGAATATAACCTGAGGCAATCACTGCCAGAAACCAAACGGTATAAATACTTTTCACTAAATAAGTATTCCAAAAATCTGGATAAATAGGGTAGGGACGAATACTACCTGCAATGATTATAAAGGCCAATAAGCCAAGCAATATCCACTTCCATTGTTTTGGTAGTTTGGTAATATTTTGAGTAACAGATTTTAGATAGAAGAATAAGAAAGGACCGATGAAAATACAGGCAGAAAGCCCAATTTGTAAATATATCTTAGGTAAACCCCGATCAAAGTAGAGTAAGACAGACTTGCCAATACGAATACTCAAAGCAAAAACTAAAGCACCCAATAGGTATTTTGATAGTTTTTTCTCTTTGTCCATGAAGAACAAGTAAGCACTCAATAAAAGGCCATTGAAAACGCCCAAGGCGCTAAAAAAAAATAACAGTCCGACCATCTTAAGCCGTTTTTTTGGGTGATATATTTTTAAGTTCTACTAACTCGATATTTCAAGTCTCCAGACTTGAAATGGCTATCTGCTTGTCTCCAGACAAGCGTATTAACGGTCGTCTGGAGACGACCAGATAGTAGATTCAAGTCTGGTGCCGATAACTATCGGCATGAACCATCGAAATGATATTTTTAAATTCTACTGATCTTTACTCGAGATAAAAAGAAAATTCCTAATAAAAAGAACAAAGATAAGGTGACTATACTATTTCTCATGCCACCAGTCAATTGATTAATAGCCGCGAAAGTCGAAGTTCCTAAAACAATCGCTATTTTTTCTAAAACATCATAGAAACTAAAGTAGGAAGTCAAGTCCTTGGTATTTTCTGGAATCAGTTTAGAATAAGTCGAACGGGACAAAGATTGGACACCACCCATCACCATGCCAACACAAGCTGCGATGATATAAAACTGGGATTTTACCGTCACAAAATAAGCCGCTAAACAAATGCCTATAAAAATAGCGGCTACGATAATTAGGGTGAAAATATTTCCTTTCTTCTTTGACAACCATGCAAAAAAGTAAGCACCTGCGATACCGATAATTTGTAATAATAAGATAACGGTAATTAGTTCCGTCGTTTCAAATCCTAATTCATCAGATGCAAAAATAGAGGCTAAAAAGATAACCGTTTGCGCACCTGCACTGATGAAGAAAAAAGCACCTAGAAATCGTTTAATATTTGATTCGTTTTTTACTTTTTGCCACACCTTCTTCAATTCCTCCATTCCTTTAGAAATGATATTGCCCTCTGACGGTACATTAGAGTCGTCAGGCAATCTTCTAAACGCGACTTGTGCAAAGCCAATCCACCATAAGCCGACGGATAAAAAGGCAATTCTAACAGGTAAATAACCCTCTTCAGATAAGCCAAAAACAGCAGGTTTCATGATGACAAAAAGATTAAAACAAAGCAATAAAATACTGCCGATATACCCATAAGCAAAGCCTTTGGCACTTATTTTATCATATTGGTCTTCCGTTGCAATTTCGGGTAAATAAGAATTATAAAATACCAATCCACCAGCAAAACCAATCATAGATAAAATGTAGCCAATCAGTCCAATGGTAAGTCTATCCATTCCATCAAAAAAGAACAGAGACAGACATGCCATAGAACCCATAGTGGTGAAAAAACGTAGGAAAAACTTACGTTTACCACCATAATCGGCTATTCCAGAAAGTACAGGCGAAAGGAGTGTGATGATTAAGTAAGCTATTGAGGTCGCATAAGCGTAGACCGCCGTATTTTGCAATTTGATAAACCCAAAATCAATTACTGAGTCAGTGACCGTAGAAAAATAACCAGGGAAGATGGCGGCAGTAATGACCAAAGCAAAAGCTGAATTGGCCCAGTCAAACATCGCCCAACCGTTGATGGTCTTTTTATCGTTTAAGGGAATCGTAGTTTTAACATTCATAAAATGGGTTTTTGTGACTTTCGTTTGCTCATTTTGGCAATTAGTCAGCTGCCACAAGGTAACCGCATTTTCAGTAATTTGTGTATTTAAGGTTAATTTTTTCTTGATTTTTTCTACTTACAACTTGATTAAATAGTCCAAAGTAACACAACTCTCTGAGTTGTGCCACAGGAACGGTTGCAAGACAGAAAAGATAATCAGATAAAAAATTGATATTTTAAAGAGTTATTAGTCAACGCTTAGATCCGTTGTCCTTCATTTATCCGTTGTCTTTTTTTATACAACGGATAAATGAAGGACAACGGATTTAGATTTTGACAAAACCAGTCGTAATAATATCTGACCTTTCACAAAATTCACAACTCAGAAAGTTGTGTTACTTTATACCAAATCCAGAAAAAACGGCAAAGCAGCATTCTGATGCTCCTTATTCCAAACGGCAAATAGTTCAGTTTGATAAGGCACTTTGTCCAATTCAATAAACTGCACTTTGTAATTATGTTCGTCTTTTAAAGAATTCGGTACGATAGAGATACCAAGCCCACTTTCCACTAATTTGAAAATAGTAGGCCCATGAATAGATTGATGAGAAATGTTAGGAGTGAAATCATTGTCCCCACATAATTTGATAATTTGTTGATAATACATCTGACTTCGCGTATTCGGAAAGAGAATGAACGGTTCGTTGGCTAATTGACCTACATTTTCAAAATTTTCGGCATTGATTGCATGATTTTTAGGAAGAACTAAAGAGAAATTTTCTTTGTGAACGGACTTGATTTTCATAGAGTTAGGAATATCATTGGCGCGCATAAATCCAATATCTAATTGCTTTTTTTCAAGGGCAATCAACTGATCTTTATTGCTTAAATCTTCTAAGTAGAATTTAATTTTTGGACATTCTTGACTAAATTTTTTCAACAAAGGTGGTAAGTACTCCTGCATAGCAGACCCTACAAAACCAATTCTAATAATCCCTTCTACACCTTCAGCCGCTAATTTCCATCTTTCCATGGACTTATTTAACTGTTGGATAATTAGTTCTGCCTCTTGTTTGAATAAAATGCCAAATTTACTCAGACTCACTTTTCGATTGGTTCGAATAAAAAGTTCTTGTCCGACTATCAGTTCAAGTCGTTGAATCTGTTGACTTAAGGCGGATTGCGAAATAAATAACTTCTCAGCTGCTTTTCTGTAATGCAAAGTTTCTGATAAAACTAAGAAGTATTCAAAGTGCCGTATTTCTAATTGATTAATCATACTTATCGTTTGATGCACAATATTAATTATTGGTAATTAGTTTTCCAAATATCATTGAATTATTCCCGGTACTTAAAGAAAAGACATTAATAAGACCATTAGAATGGAATGTCTATTAATGATAAGTCTGACTTATCGTATGATACAAAAGATTAATCATTTGACATCAATAATAGTTATAATATTGTGGCATTATTAGAATTTTTATTTATACCAAATTAAAGGAATGTAACACACAAATAATTTGATGCGTTCCACCAAATAATACCATAGTAAAGTGGCGCAATTTAGGTTGCGCCCACCTAACCAAATTATTAAAAAATTTATGAAAAAGATTCTAACACTTGGCCTTGGAAAAGTAGGCACCCTAGTTGGTGTTTTGTTAAGCAAAAAGTATAAAGTAACAGGAGTAGATAAGCAGCAACCGCACTACGATTTTGACCTACCTTTTAAAGTTGTCGAAGGCGATGTTACCGACGAGGCATTCTTGACCAAATTAATCAAAAAGAATGATGCCGTCGTATCTGCCTTACCTTACTTTTTAAATAAAAAAATAGCACAAGTCGCTTACGATTTAGGCAAGCACTACTTCGATCTAACGGAAGATGTCGAGACGACCAATTTTATTAGAAATTTGAGTAAGACTTCCAAGGGAATCATGGCCCCACAATGTGGACTAGCACCTGGGATTATTGGAATTATCGGAGCAGATTTAGCTAAAGATTTTACCAAGTTGAGAGATATTGAATTAAGGGTAGGGGCATTGCCAAAATACCCGAATGGTTTGATGGCATACTCGTTCACTTGGTCTCCTGCGGGCGTAATCAACGAATACATCAACGATGCCGAAGCGATTCACAATGGAGTTAGAAAAATGACGCCGTCTTTGGATGGTCTAGAATACATCAATATTGGCGGTGCTGAATTTGAGGCATTTACGACTTCTGGAGGTTTAGGTACGATGTGTGAAACTTACGAAGGAAAAGTTGATACTTTAAACTACAAATCCATCCGTTACCCCGGACACGGCAAATTGATGAAATTCTTAATTCAAGAATTGATTCTAAAAGATGATAAAAAGCTATTATCTTCGATCCTTGAAAATGCCAAACCACCTGTAAAAGAGGATGTTGTCTATGTATATGCCGTGGTAGAAGGCTGGAAAGGAGATAAATTATTTAGAAACGAATATTATAAAGCATTTTCACCAATCACCATAGATGGACAAGAATGGAGAGCTATTTCTTGGACGACCGCTGCCTCTATCGCCGCAGTCATTGAAATGGTAGACAACGGCGATTTGCCATCCAAAGGATTTATCAAACAAGAAGAAATTCCATTTGACGTGTTTTTAGAAACGGAGAATGGGAAGTTGTTTCTATAGTTCTTTATAGACTTTTTGGTGATAAATTTTAGCTTTATTGCTTTTTTAATGTTTTGTGAATGGTTGTGTGATTGTGCCGCTGCGCTGATTGTGTGATTGTACACGAAACACTCAAGCCCCAACGGGGCGGTATATACCAGCATAGGACAAAGTCCTATGTGAATAAGTATACGAGGTAAACGTACCTCATAGCCCTGAAGGGGCGACATAAAAGCTAGTATTACAATATGTCGCCCTTTCAGGGCTTTAAGACTAGTGATTTTCTATCCTTTTTAATCATAGGACTTCGCCCTATGTTATAATATGTCGCCCCGTTGGGGCTGAAGGATTGAAAACTCGTTGGATAAATTTCTCGAAATTTTCGCTTTTGATTGAGTTGCTTAGCTAATTGTGTGGTTGTACACGAAATGCTCGCAACAATCACACAATCAGCGCAGCGATACAATCATACAATCATAAATATTTAATAACGATTTAGTTGTTGTTTATAAAAAATGCTTTTAATGACAACTATCTCCCAAATTGATAAAATGAACACCTCTTTCTTAAAAAAATTAGGGCTTAAAAAAGCCAATGCAGGAACTTCTACGGGATTGGAATCCACCAATTCTAAAAAATATATCAAGTCCTATTCGCCTGTAGATGGCAAATGGATTGGTAGCGTCAGTAAAACGACCAAGGAGGAGTATGAACACGTCATTGAGACTTCGCAAGCGGCTTTCAAAGTGTGGCGAAAAATGCCTGCACCTAAACGTGGCGAAATCGTTCGACAATACGGCGAGGCACTTCGAGCGAATAAAGAGGCATTAGGAAGTTTGGTGTCTTATGAGATGGGAAAGAGTTTGCAAGAAGGATACGGAGAAGTACAAGAGATGATTGACATTTGTGATTTTGCAGTAGGATTGTCTCGACAATTATACGGTTTGACGATGCATTCGGAACGACCAAATCATAGAATGTATGAGCAATGGCATCCATTGGGTATCGTTGGGATCATTTCAGCATTTAACTTTCCAGTAGCCGTATGGTCATGGAATGCAATGATCGCTTTAGTTTGTGGGGATGTATGTGTGTGGAAACCATCTGAAAAAGCACCACTTTGTGCCGTAGCTTGTCAGAATATTTTCCAAAAAGTATTAGCAGATAATGAAGTGCCAGAAGGTGTAAGTTGTTTGATTAATGGCAATTACAGAGTTGGAGAAATGTTGACCAAAGATGAGCGAATTCCATTGATTTCTGCGACAGGAAGTACTCGTATGGGTAAGATTGTAGGAGCGGTAGTAGCCGCTAGAATGGGTAAGAGTTTATTAGAATTGGGAGGAAATAATGCGATTATTATTACCCCAAATGCAGATTTAGATGCGGTGTTAGTAGGAGCAGTCTTTGGCGCAGTTGGAACTTGTGGACAACGTTGTACTTCTACGCGAAGATTGATTATTCACGAATCGATGTATGATAACGTTAAGCAAAGATTGGCGAAAGCATACAAGCAAATTAGAATTGGAAATCCGTTGGATGAAAATAATCACGTAGGGCCATTAATTGATACAGATGCCGTAACAGCTTATCAAAATGCAATTGCTGAAATCGGTAATCAAGGTGGTAAGATGGTCGTAGAAGGTGGCGTTTTAGAAGGTGAGGCATACGAAAGTGGTTGTTATGTGAAACCATGTATTGCAGAGATTGATAACGATGCTGAGATTGTCAAAACAGAAACTTTTGCACCGATCTTGTATTTACTAAAATATACAGATTTGGAAGAGGCGATTGCTATTCAAAATAATGTACCACAAGGATTGTCTTCTGCGATCATGACCAATGATTTAAGAGAGGCAGAATTATTCTTATCCGTTGCAGGGTCAGATTGTGGAATTGCCAATGTCAATATTGGTACTTCGGGCGCAGAAATCGGAGGTGCTTTCGGTGGAGAGAAAGAAACTGGTGGTGGTAGAGAAAGTGGTTCTGATGCATGGAGAGCTTACATGCGTCGCCAGACGAATACCATTAACTATAGTACAACTGTTCCTTTGGCGCAGGGTATTAAATTTGATTTGTAAAAGAAACGGGGTATCGGGTATCAGGTTGTAGGTGCCAGGTTAGATGTTGACAGCGTGATATGGTCTACGTCTAACCTAGCACTTGACACCTGATACCTAGCACCTAACACCTTAATAAAATGGCACAAATAGAGGTAGTAATGCCCCAAATGGGCGAAAGTATAACCGAGGCAACCATTATCCAATGGTCCAAACAGATTGGAGATACGGTGGAATTCGAAGAAACTTTATTGGAAATTGCAACCGATAAAGTAGATTCAGAAATTCCTTCCCCTGCTCAAGGAGTTCTAATCAAAACCTTTTTCGGAGCAGATGATGTGGTAAATGTAGGGGCAGTCATTGGACTGATTTCTACAGAAGAGGTCGAAGAACCATCCGCAAGTACGCCCACCGTAATTGCAGCGTCAAGAGCACCGCAAACGGAGCCAAACCTCAATAGAACTAGTGAAAGTAATGCTGTTGCTGTTCCTACGATGAATGTAGAAAAAGCGGCAAGACCAAGTGTAAGTCAACGTTTTTACACGCCTTTAGTGAGGAGTATTGCCGAAAAGGAAAATATTGATATTGCTACTTTAGATACTATTCCAGGTACAGGCAATGAAAATCGAGTGACGAAGAAAGATATACTTAATTTCTTAGCTAATAGAAATAGCCCTTCAACTGGAATTTCTACACCAGTCGTGCCTGCTCCAATCACTTCTACTCCACAAAAGCAGACAATCGCTGCACCTAAAAAGGTGGCACAGTCTATAAGTGGAGATATAGAAATTACTGAAATGGATCGGACTCGTCGTTTGATAGCTGACCACATGGTTCGCTCCAAACAAACGGCTCCACATGTGACCTCCTTCATAGAAGTAGATGTGACGAATCTGGTAAATTGGCGGAATAAAGTAAAAGGAGGTTTCAAGCAGCAACATCAAGAGAACATCACTTTTACGCCTATTTTTATTGAGGCTGTAGTGAAAGCGATCAAAGACTTTCCAATGATTAATGTATCCGTAGATGGAAACAATATCTTAGTTAAAAAGTCTATTAATGTTGGAATGGCAACCGCTTTACCTACTGGTAATTTGATTGTGCCAGTTATTAAAAATGCGGACCAATTGAGTTTGTACGGTTTGACTAAGCAGGTCAATGAGTTGGCAAATAAAGCTAGGGCGAATCAATTGAAACCCTATGATATTCAAGGCGGCACTTTTACTTTAACGAATGTTGGGACGTTCGGAAATGTTATGGGTACGCCGATTATCAATCAACCACAAGTCGCCATTATGTCGGTTGGAGCAATCCGAAAGAAACCTGCTGTTTTGGAAACGGAATATGGAGATGTTATTGCCGTTCGACAGATGATGTTCCTCAGTTTATCTTATGACCATCGAGTAGTTGATGGGATGTTAGGTGGTTCTTTCCTTCGCAGAGTTGGAGATTATTTAGAACAATTTGATGACAAACAGCCGATATAATTTTGATAATTTTGACAAGTACCAGTAAGTGAATTTATTGGTAATATCAATAACTTATTTTGAATCATTTTTTAAAAGAGTTGTCAGACAACAGTGTTTCGGGGTCACTTTCAGTGCCCCCAAAACTTTAATTGCAAAGTCATTCTGTAATTCTAAAAAAGTCAGAGGGGCACTCGAAGTGACCCTCTGACGACAACTCCGATTAATCTAAAAATAAAAATCATGTCAGTAACCACATCAGAAACCATGCAAAAGAGCGTCAAAACAGACCAGTTTGAGGCACCTGATTACTACCAATTGGACGAATTATTATCAGAAGAACATTTGATGGTTCGGACAGCTATGCGAGATTTCGTAAAGCAGGAAGTGTCGCCAATTATTGAGGCTTATGCGGAAGAGGGAAAATGTCCTGTTCACTTATTCAAGAAGATGGGAGAATTGGGTGCATTAGGGCCAAGTTTACCAGCAAAATACGGTTGTGGTGGCATGGACGAAATTGCCTATGGCATCATCATGCAGGAATTGGAAAGAGGAGATAGTGGCATTCGGTCAATGGCATCTGTACAAGGGTCATTAGTAATGTATCCGATTTACAAATATGGTTCGGAGGAACAAAGAATGAAGTACCTTCCGAGTTTAGCCAAAGGAGAAATGATTGGTTGTTTTGGATTAACAGAACCAAATCA
>CALDTJ010000078.1 GCA_937924145.1 uncultured Saprospiraceae bacterium | reverse complement strand
GGGGTTGTGTAGAAAGTCAAAATATGTAAAATATTCGAATATTTTACATATTTAAAATCATAATAATCAACGATAAATATTTTATTAAAAATAATAATTTATTGATAAAATCGACTTTTTACACAACCCCCTATTCAAAGTAGGTCATAGGAAATATAAAGAAGGGTGATTCTCAGTAAAATCTTCTATCCTTCCATCCTTTTGACCTTCAATCCTTATTATTTGGTAAAGCTATAAAAAAAAGTAGGAAAAATGAATATTAGGAAATGGATTGTTGTTTAAGTTCGTTCAGCAAAAAAAATGGCTGTCCAAATTAATTGGACAGCCCTCAACAAAACTATAAAATTGAACACATTTCAACATCTTTTGCGCAAGGAAAGGGGGGCAGCCTATGTTAGCGAAAGGGCTGTGCTTTCCCGCGCATTTTCTTTGAGATTTTCTCTCATTGTTGTTTTCTTCGTGTTACATCCCTTTTATTTTTTATCAAATAAAAGGTAGGATAAAAGAAGATTCTCTCTACGGCAGTTTTTAGGTTTATTTACTGGTTTTTAGTTGAAAACTATGCTAAAATACTGAAAACCAAATGTTTAGAAATTTTTGAATTAATTACTTTAGCATTATTAAATGACCTCATTGATGAAAAAACAGGCATCTCGAAGGAAACAGTTCTTACGAATCCGACTGCAATTTTTAACTAGATAAAGTTTCCCCGAGATGCTGTTGCCTTTGAGTTTTTGTGTTTAATACCGTTCTATGAGGATTCAAAGGCTAATTCTCTCTATGTCAGTTAGCATAGGTGTTTTCTCGTTTCTCACAGTCCAATGATTGTTTCATTGAAAACCGTTCAGACAAAGGGCCTGTGTGATTGTGAAAAGATGACATAGTTATCTTCTCAAAGCTATTTTAGGTGCTTTGTTTGAATGATTCACAGATGATTAGTCCTAGCAATAAATGATATTTGCTTTAGTGTTACAACTAAAATCATGATTGTGAAATGCCCAACTTAATAGAATTGTCTTTAATGAATTTACTTAGGGAGGTCGTGGTTTGACACTCTTGTTTGGGTTACAGGCCTTTGCAGTTCTTTAGGGAATGCAAAGTTATTACTCTTTAGACAATTATAAACTTAATAAGTCACATAATTATTATTTGTTCATTTGAATCAAACCTGTTATAATTTTGTTAAGAGGGTTGTTTTAGCGCATTTTAAAAAATATTATTCTGTTTAGAGCTTAATTTTAAAATAATTAGGTTCGTCGTACTAAAATTTTAGAATTATTTTTTTTAAGAAAAAGACCCATTTTGCTATTCTTTGACACTGTTTAGTCGTCAAAGAGATAGTTTTAGGGGATAAACAGTTCCTAATATACTGCTAAAAAGCTAAATAATAGCCCTTATATACTTATACGATTACTTTCCCAACGTTCTTGAAATATCCGTATTTTTTGCTTGGATAGCAGGAATGATCGCTGCAATGAACCCTATTCCCAAGGCTCCAAACAATAAATAAAGCTCTTCCTTCAAAAATAGCATCCCTGAAAAAGAATAGCGATAGGCGTCTGACATGTACTTTGCTAAAACTTCCATTCCAATATGGCTCAATGCAATACCAATTATAAACCCTAGGATAGCTAAAATCAAACCTTCTAAAATAATTAATAAAAAGATTTTGCTAGGTGAAGAACCCATCACTCGCATCAATGCCAATTCATATTTACGTTCTCGCAGTGAGGAAAATAAGGAGATGAAAATACTTAATCCTGATACAAAAACAATCACGTAAGCTAACATCTGTAAAGCATCGGTTCCTGTTCCCATCATAGAATATAGGCGATTGATTTCGAAGGCAGGTGTCGCCGCTTGCATATCCGTATTTTCATTGATACTTCGCTGCATATTCAGCGTTCTATAATTATTATTTTTAAATTTTATCAATAAGGTCGTAATACTTTGGTCTTCATTGCTTAATAAAGACTCGGCAGTAGGTTGACCTGTTGAAGTTTCTGCTGCTGCATGGTCATGTCCTGTGTGATCGTCATGATCATGTCCCTCATGGTCGGCGTGATCGTGCCCTTCGTGGTCATCATGATCGTGTCCTGCATGGTCATCGTGGTCATGTCCTTCGTGTGACTCTTCTTCCTCGCTGTGCCCTTCTTCCTCATGGTCATGCGAATCATGTACTTTCCAGATACTTTGAGTATTGGTCAAAATCAATTGATCTAGAACAGATCCAGTCGGCTTGAAGATACCTGCTACCTTAAACTCAGGAGCATCATCGTGTACTAAATTATCATCAATAATCAATCCATGAGAACTATAAAATCCATCACCTAATTTTAATCCCAATTTATCCGCTACGGTTGCTCCTATCGTCACTTCCATATCTTTTGACCATAACTTTCCCGTTCCAACTTGCCCATCATACAAACCAAACAAATCATAAGTCGTCCCAATGATTCTATACCCTTGATGGCTGTCTCCCATGGAAAGCGGAATTGCCTTTTCAATCAAAGGATGTTTAGGATTCATAAAGGGTTTGGCACTCTTAATCGGGATATTCCCCGTTGGAGAGTCAATATGGTACATGCTAGATAAAATAAGCTGTAGTGGACTCCCTTTAGCCCCAACGACCAAATTAATCCCCGCCAAATTCTTATCAAATTGGTCTTGCAACTGCTTATTTAAAATCAATAACAAGGAAATCAAACCTACGCCTAATGCAAAAAGCACTAAGCTCAAGGTCATAGATAAGGGCTTGTTAATGAGGTTTTTCCAGCTTAGTTTGAATAAATTCATATTCTTAATCTAAAATTTAAAATGTAAAATTCAAAAGTAGAGGTTCGAGAGAACTGTCTACTTTTTCATTTTTTCTCGGTTGATTCTATTCTTTGTAGTTTCTACACTTGAAGTGAAAATTGCTACTAGTTCACTTGATTCTTGTAGCGCTTTGTTTACAATTTCTCCTGTTAGCAGTGGTTTTCTTTTTATTATTTTTAAGCATATCTGTGATTCTCTTAATTCTTTTAAACATACTTTCATCTTATGAATAAAGTCAGCGTCTGATTCTGCTGCTTGAGCCTCACCATAATTTAAAGCAGGAGAAGTACCTGACCTTAATAATTGATTACCAAAATGTCTACCAGCGTAGGTATTTGGAAGTTTTCCTACCAATTCAATTATCAAAACAGCAAAATCAATAAGGCGTTCTTCCAAATCATAGTTGTGTCGTTTTTTGTGTTGGTTTCTCATAGTTTGTTTAAATTTTATGTTGAAAAATAGAGTATACAAATTCATCTAAGTAAGATTCTATCTCTGAACTCAACGTCTAGCACACTTTTAGATTTTGAATTTTAAATTTTAGATTTTTAATTTATTTTAATTTGCTTATCAAATCGCTCCTTCAACCGCCCATCATGCGTCACGACCAACAAAGTAGCACCAACAGCCGCCGCCTGTTCTTCCAATAACCGAATCACCTCCTCACAATTTTCATCATCCAAAGCAGAAGTTGGTTCATCTGCTAAAATCACTGAAGGCTGATTGACAATAGCTCTAGCAATAGCGACTCTTTGTTGTTCCCCTTGACTCAACTCATTGGTTTTACTATGCAGTTTATGCCCAACATTCAAGCGAGTCAGTAACTCTCCAATTCTTTTTTTATCAATAGAAACACCTGCCAATTGCTGCGCTAAAACTAAATTTTCCTGCACCGTCAGCGATTTGACAAAATGCGCCTTTTGAAAAATAATCCCAATGTTCTTCCCTCTAAATTTATCCAAAGCAGCAGTAGATAACTTTTTTAAATCCGTATCCCCAACGGTAACGGAACCTTTAGTAGGCGATAATAAACCGCCTAATAAATGGAGTAGGGTCGTCTTTCCACTACCAGATTGCCCCAGTAAGAGCCAATGTTCGCCTTTCTGACAAGTAAAATCTGGAAAGGTGAGTGTTTGTGTACCAGTATAAGAGAAGTGAAGTTGATTGGTTTGTAGCATTTTCTAAAGGAATAAAATATGAATTGGTTGGTAATTTTGACAAATATAAGGAAGTTTT
>CALDTJ010000077.1 GCA_937924145.1 uncultured Saprospiraceae bacterium | reverse complement strand
ATTGAAACGCAAAATTACATAAATTTAATCTTGGTCGCAAGACTATTAACTGATGCAATGCAAAAATAGTTTCCTAATTTGGAATTGTTTCTTGTAGAGCATGGGTAAATCGTTGAACCATTGCCACATCTTTCAAAGCTGGGGCTATTTCAAATTTACTATTGATGTCTACACCTGCTAACATTGGCAAGTCCAATGATTGAATGGCTTTAGCCGAAAATTCATCTAACCCACCACTCAGTAAAAAAGGAATGTTGCCATCGTATTTTTTTAATAACGTCCAATCAAAAGCGAAACCATTGCCACCAGGATTTTTCCCTTTTGTATCAAATAAAAAGTAATTGACGTAAGGCGTATACCTTTTCGTGGTAGCAAAATCAAAATGTTCATCTACTGAAAAAGCCTTGATAATTTGTAATTCATCTTCGCAACCAAAAGTTCTAGCACTTTGGGCTAATAAATCATAACAATAATCAGGGCTTTCTTTGCCATGTAATTGAACATAAGATAATTTGAACTTTGCGATTTTTTGCACAACGGTTTCTATTGTCTCATTTACAAAAACACCAACGCGCTTAACTTTTCCTTCGCTTGCTGCCAAAATTGCTTTAGCAGCACTATTCGGTACATTACGCTTAGATTTTTTGTAAAAAATAAGCCCCATCCAATCAACGGGTAATGCCAATAACTCCACAATATTTGCGGAGTCTCTCATCCCACAAACTTTGGTAATTTTCAAACTCGAATTTTCAATTTTCAATTTGCAAAGTTTTAAGAGGGAACATTTAATTGTCTAGCTAGACCAGCTTTGACTGCATTCGTAAATTCCATGCAAGCAAGAGCAGGGTTATCCGTTTTCATAAAATTCTCACCGATCAAAAACCCTTGAAAACCATGTTCCTTTAATTCAACAATCGTGTCAGGGTGACTGATGCCACTTTCCGAAATTTTGATGAAATGATTAGGGATTTGGTGGAATAAATCTTTGGAGTGCTGAATGTCTACTACGAAAGTTTTTAGATTCCGATTATTCACGCCCACAATATCAATGTCGTCTGTCAATTTCGGCAATTGTTCCGCAGAATGAATTTCCGTCAATACTTCCAAATTTAATGATTTCGCAAACTTAGCTAACTCCGCTAGTCGTTGCTTTTCCAAACATTCGGCGATTAGTAAAATCACATCCGCACCAAGCGATTTAGCCTCAATTAGCTGATATTCATCAACAATAAATTCTTTGCGAAGGATCGGAGTATTTGGATTGTGCGCTCTAACAATTTTCAAATCTTCGTTAGTTCCTTTGAAGAATTTAGTATCCGTCAAACAAGAAATGCCAGAAACTCCAGCAGCCGTGTACCCTTTGGTCACATCCTCAACTTTTGACGTTATATTTATATCTTTTTTGGAAGGAGAGTGTCGTTTGAATTCTGCAATAATACCTGATCTTTCAGGATTCAGTAGCGATGCTTTCAACGATAAGGTTGGTCTATCAAAATATTTACTGCGCTCTAAGCTCTTGGTCGAAACTAAGTGCTTTCTACCACCTACTTCAATATGTTTATAAGCAACAATTCTTTCTAAAATATCCATTGTGTGTGATTAGTAACTAGTGATTGGTGATTAGTTTTGGCTGAACTAATCACCAATTACTAATCACTAATCACTAGTTATGATTCAAATTTAAAAATATAACCTACCTCTTCTAATACGGGCATCCCTGTATTTGGGTCTTCTTTAGTTAACCAAATTTGAATTTCAATAGGTTCTTCTTCATCTTTTTTATTACTATCAAATTTCACTTTAATAGTGCCTTTTGCACCTGGTTTAACGGGCAAATAGGGTCTCTTTAAAACTTCAGTACAGTCACAAGTAGAAACTTGAGCAATTTCTAAGTCTTCTGTTCCTGTATTGGTAAAAGTATATTCGATTTCTTTAGTCTCTCCTTTTTTGATCGTCCCAATATCAATCTGTGGTTGATCGAAAGTCATACCGGATTTAGATTTTTCCATGGCGATTTGCGCAGGAATTGGTTCTTGCACAACTGGGGCAACGGTCTTCTGAGCGCAAGCTACAAATGATACCGCTATTCCTAATAAAAAAACAAACTTCATTTTATGGAAATATTTCATTGTATTAAATTTTAAATTTTAGAAAAATCGGTTTTGAATCCTACTCTAAGTCCTTCCAGCACTTCGAGTGCTGGAAGGACTAAAGCATGCTATATGAATTTTAAAAAATCAGTTTATATAATAAACGAAAACAGTACTATTTTATTCCTTCGCCGCCTCTTTTCTCAATTTCATTTGCTCCAAAGCTACTTCCAACTTTTCCGCAGCAATTTTTTTGTACAAGACTTTCTTGTCAGCATCCAACAACAAAATTAAAGGAGTTGTTTCTATACTATAATCTTTTATGTATTTAAAGTAAGGATCAACAGTATTAATCCATTTGATTGCCTTATAATCTTTCAATTTCTGGGCACAATCACCGAATTGCTTAAAGTCTGTATGACAGACTGCAAAAACCTCTACCGAGTCAATATTTTTTTCATAAAAATCCACTAAGACAGGCATAGATTTTTTGCAATGTCCACAATCAGGGGCCCAAAAGACAACGACTGTATACGGTTTAAAAACACTATTCAAATAAGTCTTACCATCCAATGCAAAGCGACGATTTTCGTCCTCAGCATCTTTTAGTTTGATACTTTCTTCTATGTTTAAGATATAATTTTCTAAGTCAGGAGCAGTTTTTCCAATTAAGGTTTTATCCCATAGTAATGCATCTTTAGTGATTTTTGCATTAGACTCTTCTGAGAAAAAAGGCGTTTTACCCTTCAAGGTATATTCCTTCACCATGTGTACAAAAACGGCATCCATTCCCATGAATTCCGAACCGTAATATTTATTCAAATAATTATAGAAATAACTCTGATAGGCAACGGGATCTGGTTCGAGTAATCTAAAGACTTCATCAATAGATTGGATAATAGAATCAGGCTGAGGAACCGTCAAATTATCCATATAAAAGTTAATCATATCGTTACAAATTTTTGTCCTAAAAAAGCGAGGATCGGCTCGCACATGGTCAAAAAAGTGTTGTCTACGATAAATGTATTCTTTCATTCTAACTTCTTCGGCTGGCCCTTCAAATTTAGGAATATCCAGCTTTTTGTTAGATTTAAGAATGGTCGTGGTCAATTTTTTAGGATGTTGCTGTATAATATTTTCTTTGTAGTCTTCTACCTTTTGTTTTAATTGCTCCAATTGGCCTTCTTCTTTTGCTACCTCCTGCTCATTTTCTTTGCCTTCTTGAATGGTTTTTATGAGTGCCTCCATTTCTGGGCGAGTTTGTCGCATAAAACCCAAGTAATCATAAAAAAGCGTGTTGTCAGGTGCATTTTCGAAAACAACGTCTTCTGTTAGCTTAGTAGCATCAAGCGTTACCTGAAAGTTATGCTCTTCTTCTGTAATGAAAAATTCGACAAACTGATTGTCAGGAGGCGTGACTAATAAATAAAGACCTGCTGCTAAATCTTTTCCACCATCAAAAATAAACGTTCCATTATCGGCAATTGTGGCCGTATCATCTACAAAGATTTTACTACCTAAGTAATGCGCCAGAATCAATTTGTCTTGGTCGTAATTTTTGACAGTTACCGTTACTTTATAATCATCTATAGCAAAGGCAGTTTGCACAAAAGAAAGCGTAAGGAAAAGTAGAAATAGTTTCTTCATTGTCGCAGGTTTGGGAGATTGTTTTTTATTAAGACATTTAACACCTAATTCCAAAATTCACCATTTCCTAAAGTATTGTCAATTTTAATAGAAGACTTTGACATTTGCTTAACAAAATTAAGTAGTAAAACAACAACGGGTCAGTAGAATGAACTACCGACCCGTCGAAATATCTTATATCTTTAATAACTAAAGACTTAAGCAGCTAACATATTTTCAGCTTTTATTCAATTGATTATCAAAGAGATAGACCAACTGCCAACTGCGTACTGTTTTACTGCATACTTTATTTTAGTCTATTGACCATCACCATCAATGAAAACTTCAATTTCTTTAGTTTTAACCACTAAATCAGTGAACTTCCCTTTGAATCTAGTTGCTTTTACGATGTGGTTATCAATCCAATGATAGTTTCCACCTCTTGGCTTGCCCATCAATAACCCTTGATATTTGAAGTTGTGCTTTTTCAACCACATTTCTGTGATTTCTCTGTGCTCCTCTGTTCTAGAAGTGAAAAAGGTAATAATGTGTCCTTCGTCATACCACTTATTGATGATGTCTAAAGCATCAGGATAAGGTAGACAAGTACCCATTCTTTCAGGTTCTTCATTTGGAATATCATCACAAACGGTACCATCTATATCCACTAAAAAGTTCTTTACTCCGTCAGGTAAAACAGGACTGATTAATCGTCCCTTGTTATCAAAAAGCGTCTTCAATTCTTGATTGTCAGCCATGTTTTTTATTTGTAAAATTATTTAATAATAGGATAAATCCTTGAATTAGGATTGCAAAGTTACTACAAAACAGATACAAAATCCACTTACTTATTGTATCTTTTACGTTAAGTATCAATTGATACGGCGTTTTAGCTAAAATGTGCAAAGAATTAGCAACTTTAGTACATATTTGGTAAATTTATATCCCATTTAATAAAAAGATTTTATCATGAGTCCAGCAATTGTTGCCAAATATCTAAGTCCCCAAGAAAGAAAAGAACTGAATCAAAAGAATGATTGGCGAGCTGCTTTTGAAGTTTTGCACACTTGGGTTTGGATTGCTGCGACGTTTGCCATTGTTTATTTATATCCTCATCCGTTGGTTATTTTGGTCGCTCTATTTGTGATGGGCGGGCGGCAATTAGCTTGTTCTATTATCATGCACGATGCAGGCCATTTTGCCTTGTTTTCTAATAAAAAAGTGAATGATTTTATAGGCAAATGGTTGGGCAGTTATATGATTCTGAATGATATGCTCAAATATAGAACCTATCATTTGGAGCATCACCTAACCACAGGAACCGCAGAAGATCCAGATATTTCTTTAACCAAAGGTTACCCGACGACTATTGCTAGTATGTTCCGAAAGATATTCAGAGATTTAGCGGGCGCAACAGGTATCAAGGCACAATTAGGTATGTTGTATATGCAATTGGGGTATTTGAAATACAGCCTTAGTAAGGATATTCAAAAACTAAGTCAGAAAGATAGAACTTGGGGGGAATTCTTTAAAACTGCTTTTAAAAATCTATCAGGGCCTATTACTGCTCAACTAATTCTTTTTAGTGTTTTGTCCTTACTCGCCTCACCTTGGCTATACCTTTTTTGGATCGTGGCTTTACTGACGACCTTTAATTTCTCGATTCGTATTCGTGCTATGGCAGAACATTCTATGGTAGAAGATACGGAAGATACTTTGCGCAATACCCGAACGACTTATGCTGGTTGGTGGGAAAAAATCTTGTTTGCTCCACATTATGTCAATTATCATGTGGAACATCACCTATTGATGAGTGTACCGCCTTATAACTTGCCTAAAATGCACAAATTATTAAAAGAACGAGGTTTTTATAAGGAAGGTTTATTAGAACAAGGGTACTGGGACATTGTGAAAATGGCAGTTGGGAAACGGAAGATTGCTTAATTTATACCCAAAAACTAACTTACATAACTAGTAACTATACAGCATTATAACTAATTAGACTTGATTTTTTACCATTTAGATATTTGAGTGCATTTAAGCCGTGTTCTAAATGAACTTAAATAGTACCTAAATGGTAGAAAAAATGAGTGGTGAATCTAGTTGGTGAATAGTTACCTTTGTTTTATCCTTTTATCAAACCTTGTATCTACTGATTAAGCAATCACAAATATTTCATTATCTATTTTGCCTTTTATTAATTGGCTTACC
>CALDTJ010000076.1 GCA_937924145.1 uncultured Saprospiraceae bacterium | reverse complement strand
GCAGCTTGAATCATCGGCTGATAATGCTGCCATTGATGAAAGGAATTAAACACCAGATGGTCAGAAATCGCTAAAACTTGTTGCAAATCCTTTTGAGTATAAGCCACTGAATAGGTGTGGACTTCTCGTTTTTTTGCCCCCTTTTGATTTCCCCCAAACTCCTCATAGCCCAATTGCGCCTCATGTAATCCACTCGCACAAGTCCCTTGCAAATACTTACAAATCAAAGGGGCTAAGCTGAACATGGAAAAGGCTTTCAAGGCGAGTAAGACTTTCGCTCCCGATTCATCTTGCACCCTTTTAAGGATTTTTAAATTATGTTCAATTGCCACTTCATCTACCACAAAGCAGGGAGAGGGCACACTATGCGGATTGAAATTGAAAAAGGTTTTACTGTTGATTGTCATTTTTCGAGTTGCGGGTTACGGGTTGCGAGTTGCGAGTTGCGGGTCTATCACGCTCGAAAACTCGTAACCCGCAACTCGCAACTCGTTAAACTTCCAAATCTCCCCATCCGTCCTGCTCAATCACACGAACAGGCATCCCATATTTATCCAAATCTTTGATAAAAGGGTCAGGGTTTAATTCTTCTAAATTCCAGACACCTGCTTTGAGCCAATGTCCTTCTATCATCATTTTTGCGCCAACCATACAAGGGACGCCAGTAGAGTAGGAGATAGCCTGTGATTGGACTTCTTTGTAGCAATCTTGGTGGTCTTTTACAGTATAAACAAAGACAGATTTCTTTTGACCGTCTTTAATACCTTTGACTAAACAGCCGATACAAATTTCTCCCTTAGTTCGTGGTCCTAAAGTAGAGGGGTCTGGTAATAATTTCTTTAAAAATTGGATAGGAATAATCTGCTGTCCGTTAAATTCGACAGGCTCGATACCAATCATGCCTACATTCCCCAATACTTCTAAATGCTTTAAGTAGGCATCGCCAAAAGACATCCAAAATTGGGCTTTTTTGAGGGAAGGAAAGTTCTTTGCCAAAGATTCCAATTCCTCGTGGTACATTCTGTAAATATTGTAAGTACCGACATTATCAGGGCAAGTAAATGACTGACTTTTAGACATGGCGGGTGTCGTGACAAATTCGCCGTTTTCCCAATGCCGACATTCAGCGGTCACCTCTCGGATATTAATTTCTGGATTAAAATTGGTCGCAAAAGGATAACCGTGATCTCCGCCATTGACATCAATAATATCTAAATATTGGATTTCATCGAAATAATGTTTAGCAGCATAAGCCGTAAAAACACTCGTTGCCCCAGGGTCAAATCCAGAACCCAATAATGCCATTAATCCTGCATCTCTAAATCGATCTTGATAAGCCCATTGCCAACTATATTCAAACTTCGCCTCGTCTTTAGGCTCATAATTAGCCGTATCCAGATAATGCACGCCCGTTTCCAAACAAGCATCCATAATGGTCAAATCTTGGTAAGGTAAAGCCACATTAATGACCATAAACGGTTGGACTTTATGAATCAATTCCACCAATTCTGGTACATTATCCGCATCTACTTGTGCTGTTTCTACCGTAACTCCATAGTTCTGTTTTACCTGTTTGGCAATCGCAATACACTTTGATTCGGTACGACTTGCCAATACAATTTCAGAAAAAACATTTGATAATTGTGCACATTTGGCAACGACTACGCCGCCAACACCACCTGCACCAATGATTAATACTTTTTTCATGTTTGAATGATTTTGCGAAGGGCATGGGGCGAAGGGCATAGGGTTGCCTTCCCTTAGCCTAAAGCCCTTTGCCCTCCGCTATAAAAAATTAATACCCTAAAATCGAGAGCATTTCATCTACTTTTTGTTCTTCTCGATAAACTTTGGTAGTGAAATTACCTGTTTTATCTCGGTCAATAACGATGTGTTGAGGGGCAGGAATCAAGCAATGTTTGATGCCACCATACCCACTAATCGCCTCTTGGTAAGCACCTGTATGGAAAAAACCTACATACAAAGGTTCTTTTGCTTTCGGTTCAATGATAGGCAAGAATACCTGTTGATTCATTTCTTCGGAATTGTAATAATCCGATTGGTCACAACTAATGCCACCTATATTGACCCGTCGATATTCCTTGTCCCATTTATTTATTGGCAGTAAAATGAATTTTTCTAGAATACTCCAAGCATCGGGAATGGTATTCATCAAACTATTATTGATGATGTACCAGTCTTCTCGGTCATTTTGTTTTTTGTGTTCTAAAACTTCAAAAATCACCGCACCACTTTCTCCTACTGTAAATTTTCCGAACTCCGTAAAAAGGTCTGGTTCTTCGATGCCTTCGTTATTGCAAGTTTCTTTGATATTTCGGACAATTTCGTCCACCATATATTTATAGTCGTATTCAAACCCTAAATTATTTCTAATGGGAAAACCACCTCCTAAATTCAATGCTTTCAATTCTGGGCAAACCTTTTTTAATTTTACAAATACCTTCAATGCCTTCTTAAATTCTCCCCAATAATGAAGATTATCTTTCACGCCAGAATCAACGAAAAAATGGAGCATCTTTAATTTAATCCGCTTTTTGGGCGCCACTTTATTGGTATAAAAATCAATGATTTCAGAAGGGCGGATGCCCAAACGAGAAGTATAATAATCTGATTGCGGTTGTAAATCAGTAGCCAGTCTTAAGCCAATTTTTAAAGTCTTGCGAGTCATGGCGTTCAAGCGTTCCAACTCTCGCATACTATCCAAAACGGTGATAGAGTTCTTAAACCCCATTTTATTCAATTGAATGATTTTTCGTAAATAATCATCCGTTTTATAACCATTATGAATTAAAATGATGCTTTTGGTGAGTTTTCCACTATCAAAAAGTTTAATAATAAGGTCTATATCAAAACTAGAAGAAGTTTCTAAATGAATATCATGCGTTAAAGCCTCGGTCAACATGTGCTGAAAATGACAACATTTGGTGCAGTAACAATAATTATATTTCCCTTTATATCCATTTTTTTTCATGGCTTTATTAAACCAATTTTTTGCCCGCTTAATTTGGTCGCCAATTTTTGGTAAATAAGTCAACCTAAAAGGCGTTCCATATTGCTCAATCAGATGCTCAATAGAAACCCCGTGGAAATGCAAATAACCATTCCGTAAGTCAAATCCTTCTTGTGGAAAATAATAAGTTTGGTCAATTAAATCAGCGTAGGTGTTTTTCATTTTTATGCTGCTATCTTTAGTCCATACATTTTGGTTTAAAAAGTGGGCAAAAGTAATAGGCAATTCTGAATAAAATCTGAAATTTTGAATTATTTTTCTAAAGAAAATTAGATTAATGCATCCTCCATAAAAAGATCCAATAAACTCGTTAATAGTAAGTCAAGTAATCTAAAAAATCCGCTTCATAACTACTTCTTTTTTACCTCAACTTATAGGTATGGAATGTGTCCCAATGCTCAATAAATTTCCTTCTATAGAGGTGACCTTTGCATAAAGACTTTTTTTATTTTTGGGGGAATATCAAATTTTGGAAAACCGTAGTATGGTTAAAATCGTGTAATCGTTGTATATGTATCATCTAGATGGTATTAATTTGACCCTAGATTCTAACTATGACCCAAGCAATGGACCAGATGGAATAACGTATTCTTTTAGGAGAAATTAAATCAATTGACTATTTTTACGAATGTAGTCTTTGAATTTAACAACTCAAGACAATAATTATGATTAAAACAAAATACACCATCAACAAAGCGAGATACTTATCAAGAATTGTTATTTTTTACCAAGTCCCTAACCCACACTTTTTAACGTAGTGTTAATAAAATTTATGCGAATAATTTTTCTGTTCTTATTAATTCTCGGCTTCGATCTAGTAGCCTTCCAACCTCTCCAATTAGCGATAAGCGACTTTTCCAAACCCGTAATTTTAGGCATTACCATTGGCTATTGGCTTGTTCCAGTAGCTTTAATTTTTTGGCTGCTAATCAATCGGTCGGATTTAAGAAAGGCGAATAGTGCTGGAAACACGATGGTTATTCGCTCTATTTTTTATTTAATTTACCTTGCCAAATTTTTACTCATTCTATTTTCTCTGTTATTTCAAGTAGGAGGTTTACTTATGAGTGGATTGACTTATTTGATTCCAAATTTAAATTTTTCGGGTGCTTACACGCCATTTTTAGCGAAAATTAGCGTCTTATTAAGTGGAATTCCACTTTTATTAATGATTAATGGAGTCATAAGAAATCGACATCGCTATAAAATCCATGAGGTAGAAGTACCTATCAAGGGATTGTCGAAGAATCTAGATGGACTGAAAATTGTACAAATTTCAGATGTACACTCAGGAAGTTTTACAGATAAAGAACCGCTTAAAAACGGCATTGAAATGATTAACGCAACCAATGCCGATTTAGCCTTTTTTACAGGAGACCTTGTCAACTCGGTGGCAACTGAAATTGAACCTTATACCGATGTATTCGATAAGATCAAAGCAAAATATGGCGTATTTTCTATACTAGGCAATCATGATTATGGCGATTATGTTCGATGGCCTAATGTTGATATGAAATCAGCCAATCTAAATAGATTAATTACCACTCAAAAAAATATGGGTTGGGATTTATTGTTAAATGAAAATCGAATTTTAGAGATCAACGGAGAGAAAGTAGCGATTATTGGTGTAGAAAATTATTCTGGAAGCCCTCGTTTTTCTAAATATGGAGATATTGAGAAGGCTTATCGAGGAAGCGAATCTGCTACCTTGAAATTATTATTATCGCATGACCCTTCTCATTGGGATGCTCAGATTGTGAATAATTTTGCAGATATTGCACTTACTTTTTCTGGTCATACCCATGGAGCACAGTTTGGCATAGAAATTAAAGGTTTATTTAAATGGAGTCCTGTGCAGTACGTTTACAAGCAGTGGGCTGGATTATATCAGAAAGGTACACAATATTTATACGTCAATCGTGGTTTTGGTTATCTAGGTTATCCAGGTCGGGTGGGTATTCTACCCGAAATTACCTTAATGAGGCTGAAAAGTGCCTAAAAGTCTTATAAACTAAGTCTGTTAAAACTTGTTCAGATGCTTTAAATTTGTATAAGGAAAATGAAATAATTATATGAACATCAATCAATTATTAGTCGGAACCCTGTTCTTTTTATTAATGTCATGTGGTAATGATGGCAATGTTAAAAAACAACAAAGTTTACTAATCGGTCATTGGGATCTCACGGAAGGTCAACGAGACGGAAAAGTAGCAGAATCATTAAGAGGCACCTATTTTGAATTTACAGAAGAAGGAAAAATGTCTACGAATCTCCCGATAAAAGGTGGATTAGATAGCCCTTACGTCATAGAAGATGGGGTAATTATTCAAACGATTATCAATGATTTGACCATCAACTACAATATTGTAGAGTTAAATGAACAGACTTTAAAGCTGACGACGACTTTGCGCGGATATGACTTTGTGTTTGATTTGGAGAAGGGAGAAACGGAGAGTTTGAGTTCGTTATAAATTGGAATCGACTGTTTTACAGTACAATTTTGCCATAGATTCATAAAAAAGAAGGAGATACTTTGTAAAGTATCTCCTTCTTTGGTATCTGCTTATCCTTATTTAAAAATACTAAAAATAGCCTTGCCATAGGCTCTAGCATTATCAAATCTCGGATGATTCTTAAAATCGTGTGCGTTATTATGTTCTACGACTAACCAACCTGTTTCCTTGACCAAATCATGCTCAAACACCTTGTCAGGAATCAATTGTAAAGTAGGTAAAGGATAGGGTGGTCCTGCGAAAATATAATCGTATTGATTGATGTCTCTTTTGATAAATTTAAAGACGTCTGCTTGGACCACCTTGATTTTATCTTCTATTCCTAAAGTTTCCGCTGTTTTATTGACAAAGTTGACGCAGCCTCTAAACTGATCCACATAAGTCACATCTTCACAACCTCTAGAGATAAACTCATAGCTATGACTACCAGTCCCACCAAAAAGATCTAATACCTTTATTTCATCAAAATAAAAACTATTATTAATTACATTGAAAATACCTTCTTTAGCAAAATCTGTGGTCGGTCGAGTCGGCCAGTTTTTTGCTGGTGGAGTAAATCTTCTGCCTTTGAATTGTCCGCCTATAATACGCATGTATTGAGGTTATTAGAAGTTATGAAATGGTTATTAGAAGTTATTTTAGGTTATCGTCTAATTAGGAAAATAACCCCTAATAACTTCTAATAACCTCCAATATCTTCCTACTCCTCTTTTTCAAAGGTCAAAGAAACGGAGTTTATACAATATCTCAAACCCGTAGGCTGAGGTCCATCAGGAAAAACGTGTCCTTGATGACCACCACAACGCGCACAATGTACTTCTACTCGACGCATACCGTAGCTATTATCAACATGTTCTTCAATGTGTGCCTTATCAATTGGGGTGTAGAAACTTGGCCAACCTGTACCTGATTTAAATTTTGTGTCAGAACTGAATAATGGCAAATCACATCCTCGGCACTTATAGACACCTTTGTCTTTGACGTTCAATAATTCTCCTGTGCCTGCACGTTCGGTGCCCTGTTCCCTTAAGACATAATATTCAGTTTTGTCTAGGATTTCTTTCCACTCTTCAGGAGTTTTAACGATTTTCTTGAGCGTATCTCCTTGTTCATTAACCAATGTTGCTTTAGCCGTTTTGCCTTCACTCAATGGTTTCGTTTGATTACAGGAAAAAGCTAGATTGCTAATGGAAACAATAGCAACGAGCATTAACCAACCGTATTTTTCTTTTAGTACTTTCATGTTTTGTTGTTATTTTGACGATTTTATTCGTCATTTAATAAAATGATTGTTTACTCGATATTTCGACGAGCCATAAAGCGATTACTTCAAGTAATCTCTTTATTTTTTAAAAGTAAAGAATCTCTAAAAGTAAAGGCATCACTTGAAGTATACTGTCGTCAACTTAAGAGTTGCTATGTTAGATATTTACTTTATCGACTAAATAATACGAGATTTTAACCCAACCCCGGAGCTGGCTAAGTCGCAAATTATTGACGATATCGCCAATAATTTGCCCGAAATTAGTCCCCCTCTCTTTCAAGAGAGGGGTTAGGGGAGAGTTGAAAAAAAACTCATAATCTCTAAGTTGACGACATTGTACTTGAAGTAATGGCTTTACATAACTCAGCTGTCGGTACGTTAGACGCTAAATTAGCAAGAAATATTTCTATTAATAAAACATAAAATGGAAAAAGGTTCTGACAGAGACGTTGGAAATAGAGTAAGGGGAGCATTTTAAGATTGTGCTAACATTATCCTCGATCTAATAGTGCTTTTACGTTGTTTCGTTCATCACATTCCCAGAGTGCTTGATAGTCGTCAAGTGAGAGAATGAAATAGGGCATGTACCTCGTTTTTTTACGAGTTTCTACGGTAAAAGAACCTGAAAAACTTTCATTAGGCATTAGCACCCCATTTTGATCGGCCAATCCTCCTTCGATGAAAGCTCCACCTAATACTAAATCTCCTCTTGACAATTTTGGTGTTCCAGAGGCGTAGGCACGGATGGCTACATTGTCTTCAGTTTCGGTAGTTGCTCCAAACATTGCTGCTGGGCCTTTACCGTAGTTGGTAATTTTGAAGGCTAATTCTACTGTTTTTTTAGAGCGTTTAATCACAAAAATCGTATCAATTTGTAGATCTGCACAGAGTGACTTGTCATAGACCTCTTCCTTCATTGGTACAAAAACTTTGGAAGATTTTCCTTTTTTAGATTTTTTACTTTTAGCATTATTTTCTGCCAGTTCTTCGTTAGAGATATTAAATTTTAGCTCAACATTGCTAGTAATATTTCCAACATCTAGATTTATTTTTTTTCGATATAAAGCGCGCTCTAAATTATTTTGATAGTTGGATAATTGACTGGTTTCTAGACTATTATCATACTGTAAAATGATGCCATAAGGACTATTAGCTTTAAGTGGAAATTGCACTTTGTTTCTACCTGTATTGATTAAAGTACAGGTGACTTTTCGCTGATTTCCTTTCTTCTTCGTGATTTTTATATTGGTAATTTGCAGTCGATAGCCTTGATAGGTCGCTTTTGGTGGCGTTAGTGTATCTGTTGGATTGACTATTATTGAACTAGTGGCTGTACAAGCATATAGTCCTGTAGCAATGCCTAATAGGAGGAGTAGTGAAAATAATTTTGCAAAGTGATTCTTTCCGTATTTCGCCTTACTTGCGATCATTAATGTGTTTTTCTGAAGAATGAGTGTCAAGTGTTTTTTTCTCGTTATTTAAATATACGAGATAAAATAGGATGTCACAAATTTTTAGTATAATCTTAACCAAAGGGGTAGTTTTTGACCTAAAAGAGGAGACATTTCCAATGAGTTTAGCTTTGTGTGAAGCCGTAATTGGAAGTGTTTTCTCTTTTTCAAAAAGAAAGGCTTTTCAATTTTTAGAGAAAACACTTGATTTTTTTCTTGAAAAATCAAATAGCTTGCCCGTATGGGTCTCCTCAAAAATGAGGGCTTCTACAAACTCAACGTAAATACCGTGCCCTGACCAACGACCGAATTCACCTCAATATTCCCCTTATGTAATCGCATAATCTGTCGAGATAAACTTAGTCCAATACCACTTCCTTCTCTTTTGGTGGTAAAGAAAGGAACGAATATTTTATCCAAAACATCTTGTTCAATACCTTTTCCATTGTCTTTGATATCAATAAACGTTTTGCCCTCTGAATTTTTGATCGCTCGGATTTCAATGACTGGATTTTCTACCTCTCTAGCTGCTTCAATCGCATTTTTAAGTAGGTTGATAATAACTTGTTCAATCAATTCTACATCAGCGATAAAAACGACCATATTGGATGGAAAAGAAAACTTTAAATCTACACCATATTTCTTTAAAACAGGTTTGAATAAAATATGAATTCTTTCCAAAAGCGGTTGAGCCTCAACGAGTTGGAATTTAGGTGTCGGAATTTTAGTCAGACTACGATAGGTTTCTGTAAAGTGCAACAGCCCTTCCCCTCGTTTCTGAATCGCCATCATGCCATCCCGAATATCTTCCATTTCTTCTTCATCCAAGACCTTATCTTTATCAGCAAGAATAGTGTTAATGGAAGAGGCTAGGGACGTAATTGGAGCGACTGAATTCATGATTTCGTGAGTCAACGTTCTGATTAATTTTTGCCATGCATCCAATTCTTTTTCTTCTAATTCCTTTTGGATATTTTGGAAGGAAACGAGTTTGTATGGTTCCTCTCTTAATTTGAAATCAGCCACTGTAACAGACAATTCTAATAACCGATTTTGGATGGTCATTTTTAGCATTTCATTCTGCCCCGTCTCTAAATTATTGATTAATTTATACAACTCAGGAAATGCCTTATCTACTGCTGCAAAATCCTTGAAATAAGGCTTTCTTAGCAATTCTTTCAAGGCTTTATTCATCAAGACTACTTCGCCTTCTTCATTGATACAGAGTAGCCCTGTATTAACGTGTTCGATGATTGTTTGCAGGTATTGATGATTGGCAACTTTCTCTGCCTTTATATTTCTAAACTTAGTGGTGATTAAGTTGAATGCTTCGTATAATTTTCCAAACGAAGCCCCTTTGTGATAACCAGAATAGGTCGCTGAAAAATCTTCATATTGAATCCCCATCAAAAAGGCAGTAAAATCTTCATTGGTTTTATCCATATAATTGACCGTATCCCAAAAGAGAATGCCAGCAATGACTAATAAAATAAAAGTAGTTACGTAGAAATTGGTGTAATACAAACAATAGAAAAAAGCCAACATGACAGCTACCAAGGAGACTTGACGGAGGGCAACTTTAAACTTAAAGCTTTTGAACATTCTGGTGAACTTTTGATGATTTCTCCACCAAAGGTACGTATTTAATGAAAATTAAAATGAAAAAAAGAAAATGAAAACTTTGGATATTCTTTCATAGAGATTAGAGGCTAATAGCGCAATTGGCGAAAAGCCAGCATTAGAATCATCAAAATAATTAGGACTGCCAATATAATCATAGGCGTGCCACCTGTTTGAGAGAGATTTTCTACCAAACGATTGCCTAATATGCAGACAAATAAGATCAAAAGTGGAATACCGATAAACTGTTTTAATTTCATGTTTTATACTTATGCGAACTTGATGCCAACTGTACAGGCGACTTTAGTCGTCTATCTAATTTAAATAAAAATCGTAACTATTCACCATGTAGATTTACTAATTTTTTTACCATTTAGACATTGAAGAACATTTAGATTACCGCTTAAGTAACGAGTAAATAATAACTCAGTCATTTCCTAGCTATTATTTTGCACAATAACGTCGTTATTTTTATCAGCCATAGCGATGCTATGCCCTCAAAAAATGCCTAGTTCTTGCACAAAACCCGCTCGACTGCGCAGCGG
>CALDTJ010000075.1 GCA_937924145.1 uncultured Saprospiraceae bacterium | reverse complement strand
AAATGATCCATTTTAAAAGGTAAGTACGTGGACACAATTATCTTCTATTTTATGATGGGAGATTTTTAATTTATACGTCGTTATTTTTTTCAGCAATAGCTATGCTATTACTGAAAAAAATGCCTAGTCTAAATCAAAAATCTCCTCGGTCAAAAATTAAATTTAATTATGTCCAAGTACTTAATTTTTTAACCATCCAAAAAAAATTAATAAACAAAAAATGAGCGCAACCGACCTACAGAAAACAGCAGCACTGATTCAACCAGGCGAATTTGAGGCACACGAGCATTGGTATCCCAAAGCTTTAAATGCGACGATTCATCCAATGATTAACTTCTTTATGAATTTGGATAAAGAGCGAATCATTACTCGGTATTGTCACATGCATCCGACGGTCCAAAAAGACAAACTGAAGGAAATGCTCAATTATAGAGCTAAATATTTCCTCTGGGCGGGAGCGGATTTATTAAACGTGACTTCGGCAGGAGGTAAAAGACAAATGGTTGTTATCGAAAACAACTCTTGCCCGTCGGGCCAAAAGTCGATGCCTTTGATTGACGACAATCAAGAACAGGGGAGTTACCGCCTATTGGTAGAACGCACGTTTAAACCCTACTTAAAAAATCTCCGCAATAAAATAAAAGGTGGTTTAGCGGTCATTTATGACAAAAATCCAATGGAAGTATCGGGGTATGCTGAAGTGATTGCCGATGTCATGAATGAACCCGTTTATTACACCACTTACCACAAGGATGAAAAAGATCCTGCGGTTAGATTTGTCGATGGGGTTATGGAAATTCGCAATGAAGAAAGGGAGTGGTTACCTATTCGTGCGGCGTTTCGCTATGTGACGCAAAAGCCTTGGAATCGTTTACCACTTTTGTCAAAAACTAAGATTTTAAACCCAATTATAGCTTGCTTGGCAGGTGGGCGTAACAAAATGGTCGCTGCTAAAGCTTACGACATTTTTAATGCAGAATTGCAACCACATGGCTTGAAAATCAATACGCCTGAAACCATCTGGGATGTCAGCAAAAATGAAGTGCCGCTTTGGGTTAAGAAAATGGGAGGACAAGCGGTGGTCAAAGTTCCGTATAGCAATGCCGGGCAAGGGGTTTACACCATTGTTACCGAAAAAGAATTGGACAATTTTATGGCATTAGAATTTGATTATGACCGATTTATCGTACAAAGTTTAATTGGCAATTATCATTGGAGTAGTACGACTGCGGCAGGAAAATTATATCATGTAGGGACGATTCCAAATACCAAAGGCAATACGTATGTGGCAGATATTCGGATGATGGTCAGCTCTACCGAAAATGGGATTCGGCCACTTTGTACTTATGCCCGACGGTCAGCAACCCCCTTGGTTGACCACATTGAGGACGGTACAGATAGTTGGAAGATGCTTGGCACAAACCTATCTTTTAAAAACCCTGATGGTTCCTGGGGAAGCGATACCAATCGTTTGGTGTTGATGGATAGAAGGGATTTTAATAAATTAGGCGTAGGCTTAGATGATATGATTGAGGCGTATATTCAAACGGTTTTGTCGATGGTAGCGATTGATAAAATGGCGCAAACGTTAGTCAATAAAAACGGTAAGTTTAGAATGCGCCTATTTAAAAGTTTGAATAATGATCCTGGTTTAATCAATGAAATTTATAAAAATGAAAAAGTATAAATTATTGGTCTTAACCGACCATAGCAATCATAGTTCAGAGAACTCCCTTTATGCCTTGGTGCAGTCGATGAGCAAACATCCACAATGTGCTCAAATAGATGTGGCAACAAGGGGTGATGCTGAAAACCATCTTTTTTTCGAAAAGAAGATGTCTCGAAATTTATTGGTCAGTAAAGTAGATGAAAGTTTTGCCTTTTCGGTAGATGGTCAATCTTTTAGCAAAAACCGCCGACAAGAAAATGTTCGAACCTATGATGCTATTTGGTTGAGAATGCCGCCTCCATTGTCCAATGATTTTTTGATGTATTTAATTTCGGAATTTCCAAATCAAATTATCATCAATAACCCTATTGGAATCTACAAAACGGGGACAAAGGAGTTTTTGACGAACTTCGATGACTGTTGTCCTCCAATGGCTATTTGTAAATCGGTCAAAGATAT
This sequence comes from uncultured Saprospiraceae bacterium, assembly GCA_937924145.1. Lineage (GTDB taxonomy): Bacteria > Bacteroidota > Bacteroidia > Chitinophagales > Saprospiraceae > JAFMDF01. The sequence continues at coordinate 5,647 of CALDTJ010000075.1, read as the reverse complement.
TGACCAATTTAAAAAGCGGTTTCCTATCGTACTAAAACCCTTTAGAGATTATGGAGGAAAAGGGATAGTCCGAATTGATGGAAATACGGTTTGGGATGGCAAAGAACAAAAAACGTATGCTCAATTTGTCAAACAATTGGCAGGTAAACCTATCAATTATTTAGGCGTAAAATTTCTCAAAAATGTGGGTGAAGGAGATAAACGAATAATCGTCGTCAATGGGCAGATTTTGGGAGCCTCTTTGCGATTACCTGCGAAGGGTTCATGGATCTGTAATGTAGCGCAAGGCGGTAGTTCAAATATTGCAGAAGTGGAACCAGCAGAAATAGCCATTATTCGAAAAATAGACCCTACTTTATCCAAAATGGGTATTGTCATGTATGGCGTTGATACCTTGGTGGACGATGATGGTAAACGAGTTTTATCAGAAATTAATACCACTAGTATTGGTGGTTTACCACAAATCGCCAAAATGCAAAACAAGCCGTTAGTAAAGCAGGCAACTGATTTGATTTGGGAGTATATTATTGATTCAGAAAAGAGAGTAGAGACCATTCCGCAAGCGGAATTGAGAGAATAGAGAGGGCTATACTGCCTGTTATTAAAGTCTATTTATCCTTTTCTGTCGTAAAGCGATTTCGATTTTCTATTAAAAATTAGGGCTGTACGAAGTTTTCTTTTTGACGCAGAAGGACGCCCGCCTACCGGCAGGCAGGCTGTTTGAAGTTATGAATGATTATGTTTTCTTACGAAAAGTTATGTTTAAATTATGTTTTAGCTAATAAAGAGGAGCAAAACATAAAAAAATCAGGTTCTTAGACAAATACTGTGGACTATCAGCGGGTCACTTCAAGTGCCCCGCTGATTTTAACAAAATTACGGGGGCACTAGAAGTGACCCCGTAATCCAACCACAGGATTTGTCTAAGAACCAAAAATCATAATAATCAGCGTCCTTCAGCATCAAAAAAATAAGCATTTTTAAAACTTCGTACAACTCTTATTAAAAAAATAAAATACTTAATGCAATTACAAACAAACCAAGAAGTAGGAATTATCAAAGCGTTAGATGTTCAAAAAGTGCCGAAAGGAACGATAAGCCGATATTGGTTAAATTTGGTGACCGATGGCATGGGGCAACCTGTCCAAATCCCTATTATCGTTGCCAGAGGACATCAAGATGGGAAAGTACTTGGACTAACAGCAGCCGTTCATGGCAATGAGTTGAATGGGATTCCCGTCATTCAACGAATTTTTAAGGAAATTGATATTCATGAATTGAAAGGGACCATCGTTGGTGTACCAGTAGTTAATGTGCCTTCTTTTCAGCGTAAAAAACGTCGTTTCATTGATGGAACAGATTTGAATCATATTATGCCAGGCAAATCGAATGGTACCGTCAGCCAAATATATGCACATCGGGTTGTGACTCGAATTATCCATCAATTTGATTACTTGATGGATTTGCATACGGCAAGTGTGGGGCGAGTCAATTCCTACTATATTCGAGCGGATATGAGTGACCCTGTTGTTAATAAAATGGCAAGCTTACAAAATGCACAAATCATTGTCCACAATCCGCCGAGTGATGGTACTTTAAGAGGTACGGCTAATGAAATGAATATACCTGCGATTACTTTAGAAGTAGGGAATCCTAATACTTTTCAAAAAGGGATGATTCGAGAAGGATTGACGGGTATTCACAATGTTTTAGGCTACTTAGGTATGATAAATTGTGAGATTGACGAAGGGGAGGATGATACGGTTTTATGTAAAAAATCTTATTGGATTTATACCGATACTGGCGGAATTTTAACGGTGCATCCTCAAGTGACGGAACTGGTTAAAAAAGGCGATGTCATAGCTACCATGCGGAATATTTTTGGCGATTTAATTCAAGAATATTTAGCGCCAGAGGATGGGATTGTGATTGGAAAAAGTGTGAGTCCTGTGAATCAGACTGGGGGACGGATTTTGCATTTGGGGATTTTGGAGGATAAAGAAAGTTTCCTAATGCCCCAGTAAATGATTGTTTTTCGTAAATTTGATTTATGAAAAAACTTGAAAGCATTCGAGAATTTTATGAAACTAGATATCAATGGATTCCTGATGATCTACGAGATAATTTTGGGCATTTTAATGTATTTCCCTTACAGTCACCAGCAATTGGGGTAGGGGCGAAACCTTTACCTTATGGTAGACGAGAATGGTATAATATAGTTTTAGTTTTTGGTGGTGGCACATTACTTTGCTCTGGTAACCAGTTTCCAGTAAAAAAGCAAGCCATCGTATTTACCAATCCTTATACACCATTTGGTTGGAAGGAAAGAAATTTAATTACTAGAGGATATTACTGTCTTTTTAATGAACAATTTCTTAAAAAAGACAAGCGGATTATCAATTTTCTCCCATTTAAAACAGAGACTACTCCTTTTTATGAGCTTACCTCAGCAGAGGCAGTCAAGGCAGAAAAGTTATTTTTAAGAATGTCTAAAGAAATCACTTCTAATTATGAGCACAAATACGATATTGCCAAACTCTTGGTAGAAGAATTGTTACATTTAACCATGAAATCCAAAAGTTTCAATGTGGAAAGCCCAAGAATTCAAAGGGCCTCAGAAAGCTTGACCATTCGATTCTTAGAGTTATTGGAACGTCAATTTCCCATTGAAGAAAAGTTTCAATCAATCAACTTATTAACAGCGTCCAGTTTTGCCAATCACTTACATGTTCATGTCAATTATCTCAACAAAGCTATTAAAGAAACTACCGAAAAAACGACGACCCAAATCATTAAAGAACGGATTGCTCAAGAGGCGAAAACACTCATTCGGCATACTCGCTGGAATTTTTCTGAAATTGCCTATTCTTTGGGGTTTAAAGAAGTGACCCATTTCAATAATTTTTTTAAGAAAGTAACTAAACTCACGCCTACTCAGTATCGAAATATTTGATTTTTGTAAGCAATTGTTCGATTTCTATAATTTTATGCAGAAAAATAGGGCGTAGTTTGCCATAAAGTAAACAGAAATTTTATAACTATTTTATACACCTCATTATGAAAAAATTATTTGTCGGACTGTTTTTAATCGCCCTATCTGTACAAGGGGCATTTGCTCAAAATAAGACCACTGAGCAGGAGGTTACTCAACTATCCAAAGATAAATGGCAATGGATGGCAGACAAGAATGTCGATAAATTGGCGACTCTTTTCCATGACCAATCAAAATTTGTTCACATGAGTGGCACATGGAATAAGGACAGAGAACTCGAAATTATTGAATCTGGAAGTATATGGTATAAGCAAGCCGATGTCCACGATGTTGTGGTAGAAATTTTTAACAATACTGCTGTCCTTTGGAATCGCATTACCTTGGTGGCGCATGTAAGAGGAAATGATGTATCAAATGAATTTACGGTAACCGAAATTTATAAAAAAGGAGTAGATGGTTGGCAGTTATTAGACTTGACCTTTAGTAAGGTAAGGGACACTCATAAGATTGCGCCAAAAGCTAGTCTTGAAAAAGAAATCATTCAACTATCTAAAGATAAATGGCAATGGATGGCAGATAAGAATGTCGATAAGTTGGCGACCCTTTTTCATGACCAATCAAAATTTGTTCACATGAGCGGCACATGGAATAAGGACAGAGAGCTAGAAATTATTGAATCTGGAAGTATTTGGTATAAACAGGCTGATGTACATGATGTAACCGTAGAATTATTTGACGATACCGCTGTCCTTTGGAATCGTATTACCTTGGTGGCACATGTGAGAGGAAATGATGTATCTAATGAATTTACGGTGACCGAAATTTATAAAAAAGAGGCAACTGGTTGGAAATTATTAAATTTGACTTTTAGTAAGGTACGAGATTCACATATTATTAAACATTAGCAATAAAATCACCCACACCGCTCCACAATCCCCATCATATTATAAACCAACATCGCTGCCGAAAATTCATAAGCATGAAAGCCCTTAATTGGGGCAAATTCCATGACATCAAAACCAACAATATTTCGCTGTTTGATTACTGATTCAAACAGGGCTAAAGTCTGATACCAACCTAAACCACCAGGAACAGGTGTACCCGTAGATGGAAAAATGGCAGGGTCCAAACCATCAATATCCAAAGTGACAAATATATTTTTAGGAAAATCTTTTGGTAAGTCAATACTAGTGATATTATTTGGTACTAATTCCGTTGCATCCAAATGATAAACATTATGTTTTTTTCGGGCAGCGACTTCTTCGTGGCATAAGGCACGAACGCCCAATTGGAAAACGGGAATACCTTCATCCACCACTCGTTTCATCACCGAAGCATGACTATATTTATCGCCCAAATAAGCGTCTCGCAAATCTGCATGGGCATCAATTTGAATGACTCCAATATCTTTGATACCTGCGTCCAATAAGCCTTTTACCACCCCGTAAGTAATCGAATGTTCGCCACCTAGCGCAATCGGGATACCGCCCATCTTGACAATTTTAGAAATGTCTTTGGCGATATTTTTGATGACTTTAGCACCTTTTCCCTTTACATTGACAGGCGGATGCGTATATATGCCTTGTTCACAAGGCGTACTATAACCGTCCCAAGTTTCTAATTGCCAAGACGCCTCTAGGATTTTTGCAGGCCCTAAACCCGTACCACCTTGATAAGAAACAGTAGCTTCATAAGGTACAGGTAGGATATGAAAGCGAGCTTTATCTATCGGTGGATGCTCAAATTCTGAACCTAAGAAAATTGGGTAGCCTGGTGCGGCTAATTGGTTGAATTCTTCCATTATTGTGTTGCAGCTTAACTAGGAGGATAGGATAACGGATTGGATGGATTTAAACGGTTACTTTACTAGACTTGTTCTAGGTCGTGTTCAAAATAAGGTACACGACCTAGAGCATATCTAATACTGTAACCTGTCCAAATCCGTCTAATCTGTGATCCAATCCTATCTAATATGAAAAAAAATCAAGACAAACGATTCCGAAAATCTGCATACCCAAACTCCCGAACTACACGAACCGCATTCGTCCTAGAATTCCAAATAGCAATAGAAGGCAGTCGTATCCCATTAAAAGTAGTCGTTTTGACCATCGTATAATGGGACATATCATCAAACATCAAGCGTTGCCCAATCTTTAAAGGATTATCAAAACTATAATCGCCAATCACATCACCTGCCAAACAAGTCTGTCCACCCAATCGGTACGTATAGGTTTTTTCATTAGCAATTCCTGCGGCTTTTTGTGTACCCGTAATAATCTCCGCCCGATAAGGCATTTCAATCGTATCAGGTATATGACAATTTGCCGATGTATCCAAAATGGCAATATTCATTTGATTATAACCAAAATCCAAAACTTCACTCACCAAAACGCCTGTATGTATAGCAATCGCCTCTCCAGGCTCTAAATAAACCTGAACTTGGTATTTTTCTTGAAATGCTTTGATTCTATTAATCAATCCATTTACATCATAATCGGGATGGGTAATATGATGTCCACCACCAAAATTAACCCATTTTAAATTAGGTAGATATTCCCCAAATTGTTTTTCTACTGCGGTCAAAGTACGGTCGAGTGGTTCAAACCCTTGTTCGCAAAGGGTGTGAAAATGTAATCCACTAATGCCTTTTAAATC
>CALDTJ010000074.1 GCA_937924145.1 uncultured Saprospiraceae bacterium | reverse complement strand
GGAACGTCAGCTGATGTTCCTTGCGCTGTTGCACAAGAGATGTATAAACTTATAAAAAGTGAGAATATTAGTAATTTATATAACTTCATTTTTTTATGATAATAGATTTTTAATAAATGTTTTTTTGATTGTGTGATTGTGTGATTGTAAGATTGTAAGATTGTGTGATTGTTGCCTTGCTAACTTACTAAATAATCATTCAATCAGCGTAGCGACACAATCATTCAATCAGCGCAGCGACACAATCATTCAATCAGCGTAGCGACTCAATCACACAATCAATCTCTACTTTAGGTAATCCACTGCCAAATTTGCATAAGTTCGAACCCCTAATTTTAGCCCACTTTCGTCGATATAAAAATCTGGTGTGTGGTGTGGAGGTGCATCAATCGGACTCATCCCCTTTTCCATCCCTCCTAAAAATAGGAACATACTTGGCACTTCATTCGCAAAAAAAGCAAAGTCTTCTGCTCCTGTTACTGCCTTCGTAATCTTCACGTTTTCTGCGCCTGCAACTCTTTCTACCGATGGAATCATTTTTCTACTCAACTCCAAATTATTATAAACCACTGGTGCATAAGGTACGATTTCTACTTCTGCCGTAGCGCCTGCACTTTCGGCAATGCTGGTAGCAGTCAATCTAATTTTATCATGAATGATCTTTTGCATCTCTACATCTAAAGTTCTGATCGTTCCGATCATCTTACAAGATTCTGGAATAATGTTATTTCTAACACCGCCTTGAATCATTCCGACACTAATCACCGCTGCCTCTTTCGTCAATTCTGTTTGGCGACTAATGATATTATTCAAGCCTTGAATGATCTGTGCTGAAACGGTGATTGGATCAATTCCACCCCAAGGCATCGAACCATGTGATTGCTTGCCTTTCACATTAATCACAAAGCGATCTGCGGCTGCCATTACGCCTGCTACCTTATAATTAATTTTACCCACTTCCTCTCTAGAGCTGATGTGAATACCGAAAGCAGCATCTACTTTAGGGTTATTTAAAATACCTTCTTTGACCATTAACTTAGCTCCGCCTTCTTCTCCTGGAGGTGCGCCTTCTTCTGCTGGTTGGAACATAAATACAACCGTTCCTTTCAAGTCATTTTTAACGGCTGCTAAAATTTCGGCTGCGCCCATTAGCATAGCAACGTGGGTATCGTGACCACAAGCATGCATGACCCCTGTTTCAACGCCATTATAAACGGCTTTCACCTTAGAGGCGAATGGAATATCTACTCTTTCGGTCACAGGCAAAGCGTCCATATCTGCTCGCAATGCGACGACTGGACCAGGTTTTCCACCTTTCAAAACGCCTTTTACACCCGTTTTGGCAAAGTTTCTAGTGACTTCAATACCTAAAGATTCCAAGTGTTTGGCGACCATTTCGCCTGTTTTAAATTCTCTATTGGATAACTCTGGAAATTCGTGCATTTGTCTTCGCCACTGAATGACTTTGGCGTCGATTTCGTCCGCCATTTTATCAATGGTCGTATAAATATCATTTGTCGCACTAAGTTGTATTGCTGAGGAAGGTCTTTTTTCTAAGGAAGTACCTTGGGCATAAATAGTTGCTGTACTAAAAAATAGTAATAGAGCGATCAACGCTCCTTTTTGCAGGTTCATATTTGGTATAATTTATATTTGAAAAAGGCGAAGGTAGGAAATTCTTTGAAATTTCAATAATTGGGCAAAAAAGGAGGAAAGTTTTTTTGTAGAATGGCTTGGCCCTTAAACTGCAATTTTACGATAATTTTGTAGGGCAATCCCTTGTAGTTGCTCCTACAAAACCATATTAAATCGACAAATTTAGTGCTGTAAAAAACCAAAAAAAGAAGGCGACTATCGTGCAAGATAATCGCCATTCTTCAATTTTGGATATGCTATATAGAGATTTAGAATTTTGCTTTTTTGGGTGTTTAAATTAAATAACTAACTGCCTTTTAAATAATATCCGATTGATTATCAAAGATAATCTGCCTACTGTGAACTGCCTACTGCACTATGGGATGGCATTTCCATTCGCATCCCCTATTTTTATTGCTGTAAAATTGATGATGGTTGCATCTGTCGTAGTCATAAAAGGATTGGTGGCCTGCAAATTATTATCTAAAGAACCTTGAGCAAAATTGGCACTTTCCAAAGCTGTACTATTCACTATTCTCCAAGCAGTATTGTTTGGAAACTCTTCGGTGATGCCCAAGATCAATCGCCTAGCTTGTACTAAGTCAAAGGCCGTATTTGCTCCTGAATTATTGACGTCCATAGCAATGAAATCAGCATTTGTTTCAAAAATATTGATTCCTAAGATGTGTCTTGTTAAGAAAACCAAATCGAAAGTGCTTACCCCGTTTAAATGATCGTCTTCCTTGATGGCATTAATGGAAAATTCTTCATTAACTGGCACTTCTGTGAACTCATAATTTCCCTCGGCATCCGTCGTCGTGGTTTGGTCAAAATTAGTGGCTGTTAGCGTTATTTCCACATTGGTTGAGGGTACTCCTAATTTATTAAGCACTCGTCCTGAAACGGTCGTTGTTTGTGCTGTTAGGTTAAAAGCAAGAAAAACAAAAGTCAATACCGTACTATATATTTTTAATAATTTCATGATTCTTATTTTAAGGGTTAAATTTTGTTTTCAGTTGTCGATTGTCAGTTTTCAGTTGTCGGCCAAAAACTGACAACCGACAACTGAAAATCGCATCTATTCTTTAATCATCACTTTGCCCGTTCCCAATAATTCCCCTCTTGATCGCACTTCAAAAAGATACAAGCCTCCTTGTAAATCGCCCTTGTGCAATTCAAAGACATTTCCTGCAAATTGGTAGGAACGGACTTTTCGACCTTGCAAATCGTAGAGTTCAAACTGTCCGTCAGCGTGATGCGGGTTTTCGACTTGAATTCGAGCTACGTCCGTCATTGGATTCGGACTAATTTTTAGGTAAACAGGCGATAATTCATTAATGGAAGTAATGACTCGGACTTCGATAAAATCAAATCCTACCGTATGGAAATAAGTATTGGTAATAATTGGATCATTAAAATCAAAATAGATGGCTGCGCTATTTTCAATAATTTCCCCGATTTCTACATCCTGCTTTTGAGAAATTTGAAACTTAAAAAAGCCATTAGATCCTACTAAATTGACATTACTATCTGGCAACATAATATTTTCAAAAGAATACTTCAGAATGTTGGAATCCACTATAGACAGTTCGTAGGGGTGACTACTCACAAGCGGTACAATTGTAGTGACATCCAACAATTCTGATAAAGTATCCAGTACAACGATGTTAAATGCAGTATCCGTTCCTGTATTTTGGAATCGAATGTGATAAGTAATGTCGGTATTCGGAGCTAAGAAATGCGAGGTATTATAGCCTTGTGGAAAAGCATTTTTATCATTTGGATCATAAGCTCCTCTATTTTCTTGGCAATCTTCGTCAAGAAATTGCGATTCGTCACCAAGGGCAAACATATTAATGATGCCTTTACTAAAAGTGCCCTCGGCATTGGTTCCGCAACCTTCAATCGCAGTGGCAAGCGGTACTTCAATCGGGTGATTGGCGACCTGCTTAGTTTCTAGTCGGTAGGTAGAACCATTGGCAGGATATTCTAAAACTTCTACTGCCCCACTTGCTAATTGGAAGCGTTGAGGGTTCGAAGAACGCAACATAATCATATCCTCTACAACGATAAATTCTTGCTCCAAGGTCATGTTTCCATCTCCAACGTTTTTGATTCGTAGTTGTACTTTGTCGTCTACACATTCGCTTTCTAGTTCTAAGCTGGCACCAGACCAATTTGCAGCCGTTTCACAAATTAAATCGGGAAAAATTTTAGCAGTAGTACAATGTGTTTGTCCTAAATCAGTGGTTTCACAATCGACTATAAATCTGATAAAAAAAGTTCCTCGTTCACTAATATCCACCGCTCCGATATCAAATCTGTATAAATTTTCTCCTAAATCGGTGGCTGGGATAGAACTACCTTCATAGCGTAAAAATGGGTCTAACTGAACCGTCACAAAGGCATCCGTTTCTGCTTTGGTACCTGTATTGCTGTATTCAACGTGGTAAATATTCTCAAAACATCTTCTTAAAAAAGGTGCTGCTATTTCTACATTCAAACTCGGACATTCGATCAATGCTTTGCCTGTAAAAGCAATGGTAGTCGCATCCGTAGCATCTTCGCTAATGCTAATATTTTGGACAGGTTCACATGGTTCAAAGTAATTATTCGGCGGTGGAATGGCTTTTATTTCAAATTCGCCGAAAGGCAAATAAGTGGCGAAATTTCCGTTGGAATTAGTTCTTTCATACCGAGTGGTTCGATCATTTTTTATCTCAATCAACCATCCTGTCAACCCTTTTTCACTAGCATCGTCGGCACAATTTCCATTTTCATCAAATAGCACTCTTCCTGTTAATAGGTGCTTGTCTAAAACAATGTCATTGGTATTAGAAGTCACACCGACTAAACTTTCGACAGTCGCAAATTCTATAATTGTTGGCGTGTTGTCAAAGAAAATTTCGGATGGTACTTCCGTTAATTTTCTAAAGTTTATCACAAAAATAATGGTAGAATCAGGGACGGTTACGCCTTGACCTTCATTGTCAAACCAAGCAATGGACAACTCTCCATTTTCTACGACATTGAGGTTAAAACTTCCAATGTTGACATCTTTTAACCCTCCTAGCCCCGTAACCTCTACATACTCTAGAGATTTGATATCCCAGTTGACAGAGAATTGAAAAGAGGCAATATTTTCAAAATTATCTACTGTAAACGCCAAGCTATATTCATCTTCGTTGTCGTTTGGGACAACCGCCGTATTCAGGACGACTTGTGCCAGAAGACCAATGGATAAATTGGCTAATAAAAATAAAATAAGCGTAAAACTTCGTAAAAACTTCATCATGGTTTGGGATTTTTTGTAGGTACTTTTTTTCATGGGTGGATATTTTTTTAAGTTGCTAAATTCAATTTTCGGTGATCAAATATTTCTTACACTACAAAAGTCCGTAACAAACGCTTGTAAAACAAAGACAAAATGATTAAATTGTAACAAATTCACCATTAACTTTAAATTATAACTAACTGAAAATTAATCTATTACATAAATTTTTGTATTCAAATTTTTAAATTTTCCTTTTGAAAAACCATAAATTATTTACCCTTTTAGCTCAATTAAGCAGTTCTGAAAAGCGAGATTTAGAAAAATTCTTGCAATCTTCTCTCTTTAATAATAGAAAAATAGCTTTAGCATTGTATCAATTTCTGCAAAAAGAAAAGGCAATGCCTACTAAAGCAGCTATTTTTCAGGCCCTCTACCCTTCCAAAAGCTATAAGGATGAAAAGGTTAGATTGGCAATGAGTCAGTTGGTCAAAAATATTGAGGCGTTTTTAGTCTATCAATTTCGGGAACAGCAAGAATTACAAAATACTAAAATCCTTGCCCAAATCTATCAACAGAAAAACTTACCTAAAATAGCTGAACAGGTTTTGGAAAAGACATTAATAAAACAAGAACAGGAGTCTTTTCGAAATGGCGCCTACTATTTTGAACGATATGACTTAAATTTAAAGCAATTTGATTTTGCAACTTCCAAAAGGACTAAAGGACAAAACTTGCCTGAAGTGTCCGCTAATTTAGATACCGCCTTTTTGATCTTAAAATTACAACAGGTTTGTTCCTCTCTTTCTTATCAAGCGGTCAATCAACAAGAAATTCAAACAGGGCTACTAAGTTTGATTTTGCCTTATATCGAAGACCACCAATTAACGAAAGTTCCTGCTATTGGTATTTATTATCATTGTTATCTAGCATTGAGTGGACAAGCTGAAAAAGAAAATTTCGCAAAGTTTAAATACCTCTTATTTGAATATCAAAATAAATTTCCGAAAACAGAATGGAGTAGCCTTTTTCTATTTGGCACGAATATCTGTATCAAAATCATCAATAGTGGAGACCTTACTTATTTAAAAGAAATTTTAGAATTGTATAAAAAAGGATTGACGACCAATGCCTTACTGAATAATGGCGTTTTATCTCGATTTACCTACCAAAATATTGTGACTTCGGCCATCAGAACAGGAGATTTAGAATGGACTCGTCAGTTTTTAATCGACTATAAAGAGAAGGTGGAGAAAACCTATCAAGAAAGTGCTTTCCGTTTCAATATGGCTCGACTTGCTTACACCGAACAGGATTATGAAACGGCCATTGACCTTTTGAGAGATACGGACCAAGCTGATTTACTGATTAATTTATACGCTAAAAATTTGCTCTTAAAAATATATTATGAAATCGGTGAGTTCAAATTATTGGATTCTTTTCTGGATGCTTTTCAGATTTATTTGCGTAGAAAAAAAGAGATCGCTTCGCACAAAAAGAACTATTGGAATATGATTTATTATACCCAAAAACTGATGAAGGTGAATCCTTTTAATGCTGCGGCTAAGGCAAAATTGGCTAAACGAATCGAAGAAGAAGCTGTTTTATTGGAACGTAAGTGGTTGTTGGCGCAATTGGCGAAGTTGTAGGTAAAGGAGAGATTCATCTCCCCGTAAATTATTAAATATGTCGTTGAGATGAATCTCACCTATACTAGCACGCCATTCAACTGCAAATACTGAATCAACATAATGGTCTTAGCATCCTTTATCTCCCCACTTTTAACCATCTCTAGCACTTCTTGAAACCCAACTTCTAAGACCTCTATTTCCTCCTGTTCAGCAGCGACGCCCCCACCTTCATTGACTTTCATTTCTTTTGTATATTCTGCCACAAAAAGATATAAAATCTCGGTGACAGAACCCGGTGACATATAGATCTCATAAGCTTTTTCGACTTTTGAAATCTGATAACCTGTTTCCTCTTCCGTTTCTCTTCGGATGCTATCTTCCGCGTTTTCTTGCTCTAAAATACCAGCACAAACCTCGATCATCATCCCATCCTCATTACCATTGACATAGGTAGCCATACGAAATTGGCGGGTGAGAATAACTGTTTTTTGGTCTTTGTTGTACAATAAAATAGCGGCGCCATTCCCTCTATCGTAGGCTTCTCGTTCTTGTCTTTCCCAGGTACCATCTTTCTTTTGATAATCAAAAATGACTTTACGGAGATGATACCAATTGTCGGATAGTAATTCTATTTTATGGATTTTTATACGTGGGTTATTCATTGATTTTATTTATGATTTCCTAAAAGGTGCTACGAAGATATACTTGATGTGCAGAAAGTTGTTTTATTTTGCTCGCTGATTGGCTATTTATTAACCTTAGTAGCTGTATTTTTGTTGCTTTACTAGGATGAATGGCTGATGGATTCAAACGGATTGAGTGGATTCTAATCTGGAATTATTTAGTCTTTCCAGCACTTGAGTGCTGGAAAGACTTGCACATACAAAAATATAGCATGAAAGATAAACTAATATTCGCTACAGGCAACCCTAATAAAGTCCGAGAAACAGGCGAAATTCTCAAAGATTTCATGGAAGTGATTAGCATGAAAGACATTGGTGCAACGGAGGATATACCTGAAACAATGCCGACTTTAGAGGGCTGTGCGCTTCAAAAAGCTCGGTATTTGGCGAAAAACTATCAAGTGAATTGCTTTTCAGAAGATACAGGATTGGAAGTAGACGCCTTGGATGGTGCGCCTGGGGTCATCACAGCTCGATATGCAGGAGAGGCCAAAAACGCAGATGCCAATATGGCTTTATTACTCAAAAATTTAGGTAACAATACCGACCGTGGTGCGCAATTTCGAACCATTATCGCTTTGATTTTGAATGGCGAGGAGCATTTATTCGAAGGTATTGTGAGGGGCCGAATCGCCCACCAGAAAATGGGAACAGGTGGTTTTGGTTATGATCCTGTTTTTATTCCAGAAGGTCATAATACGACTTTTGCTAATTTACCTGCGACTGTGAAACATGGAATTAGTCATCGGTCTCGGGCACTGGCTAAGTTGGTGGATTTTTTGGAAAATAGAGGTTAACAATCTTCAGTTAGAGAAGAGCCTTAAATGCACTCTCATGAACTAAATGGTAGAAAGAAAGTAGTACTCATTGATTTGGTGAATAGTTACGAGTCAAGTAAGAATATAAGCATTTTCTGCAAAGTATACCTTATAAACTTAGAGAAAACACCTCTTTTTGGAGCTTTACACTTTCCTTCCCCTCAAAAGAGATCTCTCCTCTAAGTCTCACCTATTGTACCACTCCCTCCTGATGCGCCCACATCTCCTGAAAGGCATCACTTCGATTGAATAAGTCATCAAATGTTCCCTCATCAATCACTCTACCTTGATCCATTACGTAGATGTAATCGAATTTTGGGAGTAGGTGAAGGCGATGCAAAGAGGATAAAATAGCCTTGTCCGAAAAGGCTTGAAATAACTGATCGTAAATTTTCAATTCTGTCTTAGGATCTACACTACTTGTGGGCTCGTCTAACAAAATTAGTTCACTATCTTTTGCAGCAAAAATACCTCTCGCCAATGCCAATCGCTGTTTCTGTCCTCCAGATAAATTCACTCCTTTTTCTTGAATTTTGGATTCATAGCCGTTTGGTAACTGGGCTACTACATCTGCGAAATGGGCGATTTGAGTAACCCGTTCTAATTCAGCTTGTTCGTGTTTTAAACCCAAAGTAATATTATATTCAATTGAATTTTCGAAAATTTCGGGCTCTTGTGGAAATAACGTCACATGATCCGAAATTAGGGATAACTGATTGATCGGTTGCTTATCTAGATCTAGTTTTAAACTTATTGGTGGATACAATCCTCGTAATAGTGCCAACAAGGTACTTTTCCCACTGCCACTTTCTCCAATAAAGGCAATTTTCTGTCCTTTTTGAATGGATATATTTACCTCTTTTAAGCCCATTTTCTTATGCTCAGGTACTTCCTCATCGTCTTGCTGATGTAAAAAATTTAAGTTGCTGATGTCTATCTGCTGCCAATCTTTAGGTAGATTAGCTATGCGCTCATCTGCTTTTAATTCATCGTAAGCATCAATGATATTGATAGCTGTTTTTACATCGGTGTCAAATCGTACAATGTCCGTATACATCCACGCAATCCCATGAAATACACTCGTAAACTTCTGCACATAAGACATTAAAGTTACTAAACCTCCAATCAAAAAAGTCTCTCCTGGCGTGAAGTTTTGATAAATGTACCCTAATAAAATAACGGCGTAGATGACTCCTACTAACATATCGACTACAAACCATTTCCATTCATTAATCCGCACATTTCGCTTGTAGGGAGGTCGAATATCATCCACTTTTTGCATCACTACTTTTTCCATTCGTCCTTCAAGGCGTAGCGTTATTACAGTAATGATATTAGATAAACTATCAAACAAAGTGGATGAGACTACGTGCTCCTTTTCATTCACTTCTTTCAAGGTAGCGATGTATGGTTTGTCAAATAAGAAAATGATCCAAACGATACCTGCACCTAATAACAAAGCAACTAGACCAACCAAAGGGGCAAAATACAACATAGCTGCAAAGGAAAAAAAGAATTTCCCCGCCGTATTCATGTATTCATACCCATGCGAAAAAAACTGTTTTAATGCTTCGTATGCCTTTCGAATTCGGTTAATCGTGGCACCACTATGATTGTCTTGATGCCAACGAACAGGCAAGTGGACGGCTTTAAAATACAGCTCTTCTAAGAAATTTTGGCTGATATTAAAAGCTAAATCCATCTCTCTGACTCTGGCTATTCCATGAAAATACCAGTCGCCCAATTTTATCGCTAAATAGGCACCTACGTATATCCATGCGGAGTGTATAATCTCTGCCCCTTGCATTTGTACTTGATTGATGAATAGGCCCCAAATGATTGGCTCAAAGGCGTAAACGATATTGCTTGCCGCAAATCTTAGGTAGATGGATACGTACTTTTTTTGTTCGTCTTTGGCATATTTCCATGCCGTTTTCATTAGGGATATGTAGGGGTTGACGGTTTTTATTTTTTCTTGGCTCATGTTTATTAAGTTCATAGGACCATGCCCTATGCTATCGTATGCCGACCCGTTGGAAATTTCAAGGTCGGTATGGTCGGTACTCCGCCAATCAACCTTTTTCTGACAAAAAAAAGTTCCCTTTTTTGTAAAAATTAATACCTGACGGTGGGTAAATATTGGAGGTCTTGAAAACCTCTAAGGATTTTTTTAAATATACTTTTCAAAAAATAACAAACTATCAACTAGGTGTTCCTCCCAATAAGCCCATTCGTGAATCCCTTCAAATTCTTCGTATTGATGACTGATGCCAGCGGCTAGTAATTGGGCGTGTAACTTCCGATTATGTTCTATTAAAAGGTCATTTTTACCACAATCAAATCGAAGAGGTGGCAACTTGCCCCTATTACTTTTTAGCATGGGAAAAGCAGCTTCACTTTTAGCCAAAACCTGTTGATAATCAGACAGTTGTTCTTCTACAAACAACTCCATTTGAGGTAAACTAGTGATTGCACTATGAGCTGAAATGGCTTTGAACTTTTTTGGATATTTTCCACCTAACATCAATGCACCAAAACCACCCATTGACAAGCCTCCAATAAAAGTAGTCGTCGAATTTTTAGCTTGTGGAATATTCAATCTTACGGCATCAATTACATCTTCGACAATCCATTTTTCAAAATCAAAACCACCATGTTTTGAATAAGCGGAACCATCGCCCCAAAGTCCATCAGACGGCATCGCTAAAATCATCGGACGTATCTTTTTAGATTGAATCAATCGCATCGCCGTACGGTGAGCACCTGCCTGTTGCGACCATGAATTACTACTGCCATATACGCCATGCAAGAGAATGGTGATCGGCAAATTATCAACTTTTATATTTGGTGGAACGAACAAACAAATATTCCCTCTACCTTTTAGATTAGGCGTCTTGATGGTGATATAGCGGAGATTATCCGACTCAAATCTGGGGTCGGATATTTTGGTGGTGCGGAATCTTTCGGTTGGCTGCATAAGAAAATAGCATTTGCTTTTAGTAATAATGCTCCCTGTAAAGCGATTACTTCAAGTAATCTCTTTACTTAACAGGCTAAAAGTAAGAAGATTACTTGAAGTAATCACCTTAACTAACAAAACAAAATACGCTATTTTTGTAACTATTCACCAAAACAAGAAATACTACTTTCTTTCTACCATTTAATTCATAAGAGTGCATTGAAGTTTCTCTTCTAGCAACTTAAATGAACTTACATAGTACCTACATGGTAAAAAATAACAGTGATCTCCTAATTTACTGAATAGTAACCTATTTTCTATAAAAATTATCTAAAATGCACAACTAGTAGGCAAAGGTTCCGTCTCTGCCAATTCAGCCGCAAACTCAATAGGCAATTCCAATGACTTAAAACCATCTTTCACAGACCCTCCAAAAACTAAAGAACCATAGCCTAAATTATTCGTATGCGCTCGAATGTAAACAAAAGTAGCGGCTGCAATTTCCACAGGTCCACCTGAACGTGTAAAAGGTTGTTCATCTACGTGACTGTGACCCAAAATTCGCCGATAAATCAATTTGCCTTCTTCATCAAAAACTTCCCACCAATCAGCATATTGGTCACAGCCTGTATCTGGGCTACTGATTTGTACACTAAAAGTATAATTATCGGCTGAACCCGTAAAACTTACAGCAGTCACAACTGCCTGACTATCTGCATCTAAAACAAATGTTCCTTCCATAATTGGTATTTCTTCTACGGCCATAGCATCCTCCATAGTTTCCATTTCTTCTTCCAATTCCTCTCCCATATCTGAATTGGCGCAAGCTAAAAACATAAAAACCGAAAGGATCAATAATAAATACTTTGACATAAAAAGCGTATTTTATTGAGCAATAGCCACATCGGTTAATTTATTCAAGGCACCGCTTATTTTTTCTAAAATTGGCCCATTCTCCACTATTCCATGTCTTTCTTTTAAGTATGCAGGATCGTTATAAGACACTTTCACCGCTCCTTCTTCTGTTTGATAAACCAATATCTTTTGTGGCAAATCTAACCCTATAGTTTGTGCATTTTGCATCAAAGGCGTGCCTAAATTTGGATTGCCGAACATAATAATTTTGGTTGGACGTAAGGTTAGTCCTTTCGTAGCAGCATTCGCTTGGTGATCTAACTCTGCTATTATTTTTAAGTTTGGATTGTTGTCAATGACTGTTCTTAACTGATTGTAAGTTTGTTCGAAATTGACATTGCTTGTTTTAGTAATAATTCCTTTTTTTGACATATTTTTAGTTTTGGAATTAAA
>CALDTJ010000073.1 GCA_937924145.1 uncultured Saprospiraceae bacterium | reverse complement strand
AATTTTTTTTAAAACGTTTAATTTATCCAGAAATTTCTCTTAATCCCTATAAAATACAATTTGGTTAGGACGGGAAAATAAAAAGTTGAAAACATAAGAATAAATAAAATGCGCTTTCTAAGCGAGAATTTTGAAGGTTGTAATCTATTCAAAATTCAAAATTTATTCATTCAAAATTGTCTCTAGAGTGCGTCTGCGCCTGTTTCGCCAGTTCGAACTCTAGTAATAGAAGTAACATCATAAACGACAATTTTGCCATCGCCTACTTTGCCTGTTTGACCAGCTTTGACTATGGTAGAAACGATTTCGTCCACTTTATTATCGTTACAAACGATATCTAATTGTAGTCGTGCGATATAATCCGCATCGTAAACACTACCACGGTAAACCCGCTGCTCTTTTTGAAGTCCAAATCCTTTAACATCGCTCATGGTAAAGAATCGAACGCCAATGTCTGCCAATGCATCTCTAATTGCATCGAATTTTGAGAGCCTGACAACTGCTTCGATTTTTTTCATCAGAATTGATTTTGTTTGTGATTAAATAATTGAGTATAAACTGTATTCCTAGTGAGTTTGCCATAGAGTAACAGGCGATTTCAACTAAAGAATAAAGATTATTTAATACAGCTTATTCATTTCACTACCTTATGATGTTTCTATTTCAATTGGTTTAGAATGAGTTATTTAGTATACAAAGGGGAAACATCAAGATAATCATTCACTGAAGAAGGAAAGTAGAAAAACGATATTTTCAAGCTTTCAAAAGCAGTATAAAAAATATATATAAAAGAACTTTTTTCAAATAATTATAACACAAATGTAGGACAGAATAATCAAATATCAAAGTATTAGATATTGTCCAAATGACAATAAGCCGCCTACTTTTTTTTGCTATTTCTGAAACAGAACAAAATTCTTTTTTCGAAAATTCGACCAAATTTATAGCCGTTGATTTTAGAGCATACGGGTGTTTTTATAAAAATTGAAGAGTTACTTTTTTTGCAAAAAAATATACTTTTTTTAATTGTAATTTCTAAATCCTACTGTTTCAGCGCCCAAATCATCTATCAAGAACTTAAATCTGCGATTAATTGAATGTTTCTTAACAGGTTAAAATTAGCAGATGAGTTTAACATTAATTTCTACTCTCTCTATACTCACTTTTTAAAAATTTCGGATTATATCAGATTTCGGTGAATAATAAAATGCCGTCTCTAAGAGACTCCTCCTAACTTCTTTGTTGTCCCATCAGGACGGCATTTAGGATGAGCATAGCAAAACGTTATAATCAGGAAAATTTAAAATTACAAAATCTATTCTCTACCCGCCTGCCTATTTTCATACAAATCCAAACAATTCACCTAGATTGTAGACTAGATATGAGAAAAAACTCTAATTTTGATTTATCAAAAATAAACACCAAACAAAGGTTGAAAAAGAAAAAATTGCCAAAATATAGTTACTCTATCTTTCTAAGCATTGCCTTATTGCTATCCACTCCTGCAAAAGCACAAATAGACGCTATCGGTCTACCAAGTGAGCTAGAATACCAAATCGAGAGTTACATAGAAAATATAGGAGAGGAAGTAGATTTCGACTATAATACGATTTACGAGACGTTAAATACTTACCTAAAAAGGCCATTAAATCTAAATCGAGCGGATGATTACGAATTAGAAAGTCTGAATTTATTGAATGCAGCACAAATCAATAGTCTTGCTGCCTATAAGGCAAAAAATGGAGAATTGCTGTCTATATATGAACTGCAAGCCGTTCCCAATTTTGATTTAGCCACCATTTATCGCATCAAATCTTTTGTCACCGTCAATCGAAGTCTAGATGATCTGAATGAAACCTTTGCTAGCCTTTTGGCAAAAAGTAAAAAGAACCTATTTGTCCGTTGGAGTAGAAATGTGGAAGTGCCACAAGGTTTTCGATTGAGAGCAGATGCGGAAGCACCAGCCTTCGAAGGCGACCTTAATAGATACTACCTCCGCTACGCACAGACTTACGAAAATCGAATCAGTTTTGGTATTACTTTAGAAAAAGATCCCGGTGAATCCTTTTTTGCCAAAAGTAATAAGCAAGGATTTGATTTCATGTCAGGGCATTTTATGTACAAAAAAGTCAATAAGGTCATTCATAAAATAGTGATTGGAGATATGCGAGCACAATTTGGGCAAGGCTTGATTTTAAATACGGGATTTGCACCAGGAAAAAGTGTTTTCGCCAATGATATTCGCCGCTCGGGTGCTACATTAAATCGGTTTACTTCCGTCAACGAACAAAATTATTTAAGAGGGTTGGGCATGACTTTTAACTTAGGTAAAAATGTTCAATGGAGTACTTTTATTTCTAGTCGAAAAAGAGATGGTAATGCTATTTCGGTAGATACTTTAGATAGAGAAGATCTGGTCATTCAAAACTTGACTTCCTTACAATTATCTGGATTACATCGAACAGAAAGAGAAATTGAAAGCGAAAATACTTTAGATCATTTAGCAGTAGGAAGTAGGCTAAAATATAAATCGACGAAGGGCAGTATTGCTTTTAATGTCCTCTACAATAAATTTAGTCAAGACATTGGAAAGTCTGACCGTCCTTATAATTTATTCGCCTTTAATGGCAATCAGCTACTTAATGCCAGTTTAGATTATACCTATTTATACAAAAATCTCGTCTTTTTTGGAGAAACGGCTTGGAGTGACAACAATCAAATCGCCTCCGTGAATGGTTTGATCGTCCCCATCAATACGAAAGTAGCCTTTTCTATCCATCAACGATATATGCCGAAAGATTTTCATAGTTTGTTTGGTCAAACTTTCTCAGAAACTACTGGCACAACCAATGAAAACGGTATTTATTTAGGTTTAACCATTCAACCGACTAGAGAATGGCGATTTGCCGCCTATGCAGATACTTGGAAACATCCGTGGTTGCGATTCCGAGCAGATGCCCCGTCTGGTGGTAGTGAATATTATGCTCGGCTGACCTATTATAAAAGGCGAGATATGGAAGCTTATATTCATTGGAAATACGAACGAAAACAACAAAGTTACCGCTTAGATTACACCAAATTAGACGAGTTATTGTATAATAAAAAAAGTAATTTCCGATTCCAACTCAACAAAAAATTGACCAAGCGTTTGGAATTGCGAAGTCGATTAGAATGGTCTATTTTTGACATTGAAAAAAGCATCAATCCAGAAGGGCTAATTTCGTATAATGGTGAATTCAGACCCCAAGATGAGGTTAAATCGACTGGTTTTGTAGCCTATCAAGACATTATTTATAAGCCTGTTAATATTCCATTCTCTTTGACGACTCGCTTTGCTTTGTTCGATGTCAGTACTTTTGATGCTAGAATCTATGCATTTGAAAATGAGGTCACTTATCAATTTTCTATTCCAGCCTACTATAATAAAGGCAGTCGTTTTTATGCGATTCTAAAATATCGTGCTAAAAGACATCTGACCTTAGAGGCAAGATACGCACAGACTTATTGGGCGAACCAAGAGGAATTTGGCTCAGGAAATAATCGGATTGATGGGCAAACTCGGTCGGAGGTGAAGGTGCAGGCTAGATGGAGATTTTAGTGAATCACGTATAGGAATCCGTACAAAATCCGCTTGATCCGTTATATCCGTACAACCTATTCTGTTTTTTTTGTATTTAAAAATAAGTCGTGTACGAAGTTTTTCTTTTGACGCAGAAAGACGCAGTTTAAAGTTATGAATTGTTATGTTTTCTTACGAAAATTTATGTTTAAGCTTATGTATAAATTGAAAACACTCTACAGTACACTTTTATCTTTTTCATAGAAATTTAAAATATTCTCTGAAGTTTTTAATTTGTAAGGGGTAATCTTCCCCGCTGGCGGATGAAGGCGTGTAAGCTACTGACCTGCAAAGCGGATGGGTGGCTTAAAGAGGTGGGTACTAAATAAAAAAAGTGTACGGTAAAGAAATTGAAAACAAGAGAAAAACATAAAAAGGTCATAATAATCAGCGTCTCTCTGCGTCAAAAAATAAACATTATCAAAACTTCGTACAAGCATATTTACAATGAAAAATATACTAATCGGCCTACTTTGTGCCACTCTCCCACTCTACAGATTCATTACATGGATAATCATCTTTAATCATCCAGATCTAACCAATCAAGCGGAAAGAGTCGCTGCTTATCATCAAACGTATTTTATGGACTTACCGCTAAATGAAACTTATCTGTCTTTGATCAGCGTCTTTTTGGTAGCTATTGGCTATTATTTTGTGTCTAAGGTAACTCCCGATGAGATGGGTTCTGTACTTAAAAATTTGTTTTTATTGGTGTTGGGCTTTTTGGGGTTGATTAATATTTGGGGGATGTTGTGAGATTTTTTACCACAAATAGGGTTTTAGTTTAATGTTGGCGGCTGTAAGTTTGATACAGTTGTTCTAAAAAATCAAAAAAATAGATATTGAAAGAATTAATCAAAAAAATAAAAAGTAGTCAAGATTTAAGTCAAGAGGCAGAAAATTACCTTTATGCTATTTCTAAGAAAAAAACTTTTCCAAAAGGTGCCATCTTAATCCGACAAGGACAAAGGGTCAATAAAATATATTTTGTGATAGATGGTTCTCTGAGGTCTTACTGCATGGACAAAAGTGGGAAAGAACATACTCTGCAATTTGGGATCAAAGATTGGTGGATCAGTGATTATATCGCCATTCATAATAATGAGTCGGCAACCTTAACCGTAGAATGCCTCAAAGAATCTACCGTCATAGAATTTGATGCTAAAAAACTGAATAACATCTTTACCAAATTTCCAGAGTACGAACCTTTTCAAAGAAATCTTTTAGAACGACATGTGGTTAGTTTGCACCAAAGGATTTTGAATCAATTGCAACTAACCGCTGCCGAACGATATGATTTATTTTTGGAGCAATACGCAGATATTGAACAATCTGCTCGAAATTATCACATTGCCTCTTATCTAGGAATTACTAAGGAAAGTTTGAGTCGGATTCGGGTTGAAAAAAATAAAAAATAATAGACTTTATTCTAAAATTTCGAATATACATAATGTTGAATTTACGGAGGCACTCGAAGTGACTCCGTAAAGCAATTACATAATGTTGAATTTACGGAGGCACTCGAAGTGACTCCATAAAGCAATTAATTTCTTACCATACATCAATTTTTCTCTTGTTGATAGCAGCTACTTTTGCATTATATTTAAAATTTTACAATACAAAAGCACATTAACAATGAAAAAAATAATAATTGGCCTAGTAAGTTTTCTTATGCTAGCCTTTATCGCCTTCTATCTAACATCTAGGCCAACAGCTACTGAAGATGGTGCCTATATGCCATCGCCATTGGCATTAAAATTAGCTACTTCTTCTACCACAGATTTTGACAACACAGCCTATAAAAACCCACATACAGGAAATAAGAAAGTGTTGATGGTTTGTACGGAGGAAAGAAATATGACGATGGCTAATGGTAAAAAGTTTTCAACAGGCAATCATCCTGTCGAGATGATGCTGCCAATGATCCACTTAAAAAATGCAGGTTTTGACATAGACATTGTAACGCCAACGGGTAAACCAGTTAAAATAGAAATGTGGGCAATGCCAGAGGAAGACAAACATGTAATGGCCTTATATGCTGAATACAAGCAGCAATTTGAAAATCCAGGAAAACTTTCCGATTTTGTTCAAAATTCAATGACGGATAGTACAGATTATATTGCCGTTTATCTTCCAGGAGGACACGGAGCAATGCTTGGTTTACCAGAGAACAAGGATTTAAATAAATTAATCCATTGGTCACACGACCAAGAGATGCATCTGTTGGCTATTTGTCATGGTCCAGCGGCATTGCTTGCTGCAAATTTGGATGGTGATAAAGATTCCTTCATTTATAAAGGGTATAAAATTGCTGCATTTCCAGATGCTATCGACGAACAAACACCGATGATTGGTTATATGCCAGGTCGTATGCCTTGGAAATTTGGAGAGCGGTTGAACAATTTGGGTGTTACTATTATTAATCAAGAGGCAGATAATACTTGCCACATAGATAGAAGACTCATTACAGGGGCAAGTCCTTTAGCAGCTAACGATTTTGGTAAACTAGCAGCGAATACTTTATTAAAAGCATTGGAATAAATCTACTCCAAAATATCAGTACCTTTGCAAAAAATTAGAAATTATTCATAAATTAAAAATAAATATGGAGTTATTAGATAAGTTAAAGTGGCGATATGCGGCAAAAGCTATGAACGGCCAGAAAGTACCACAAGAAAAAGTGGATAATATTATAGAGGCGATTTCTCTTGCACCAACGTCAAGTGGATTACAACCTTTTGAAGTTTATGTCATTACGAATCAAGAAGTAAAAGAAAAAATCAGACCTATTGCTTGGAATCAATCAGTGATTACGGATTGTTCGCACTTACTGGTTTTTGCAGCGTGGGATACTTATACGCCAGATCGAATCAACAAACAATTTGACTTAACGAATGAGATCAGAGGGTTTAAAAACGAAGGATGGGAGAA
The DNA here is from genome assembly GCA_937924145.1 of uncultured Saprospiraceae bacterium. Classification (GTDB taxonomy): domain Bacteria; phylum Bacteroidota; class Bacteroidia; order Chitinophagales; family Saprospiraceae; genus JAFMDF01. The sequence goes on along the minus strand of CALDTJ010000073.1, from coordinate 4,638 downwards.
TTACCGTCAAATGTTATTGAGTACTTATCCCCAAAAGGACGCAGAGGTTAACTTTAATCATGCAGCTAAGCAAGCTTATATTGCTTTTGCAAATGCTATTGTAGCAGCTGCCTTTGAGGAAGTAGATGCGACGCCAATCGAAGGTTTTGTTCCTGCAAAATTGGATGAGATTTTAGGATTGAGAGAGAAGGGGTTGAGAAGTTGCGTTATTCTTACTTTAGGTTATAGACAGGCTGATAAAGACTGGTTGGTCAACCTTAAAAAGGTTAGAAAAAGTAAGGCAGATTTGATTACTGAAGTTGCTTAAAATATAACTTTTGGATAGAAATAAAAAACTCGGACTAGTAATAACTGGTCCGAGTTTTTTATTTTCGGCGCTACGGTAAAAAGTATGGGGTATTCCTTCTTTTGGTGTAAAGAAGGAGGTGCTTACAAAGCACCGCCTTCTATGGTGCCAGAAGGGGGTGCTTACAAAGCACTGCCTTCTATGGTGCCTGTAGAAAGCGGTGCTTTGTAAGCACCTCTTTCTTTCAACTTGTAACAGGAAAACATTTATTCTACTAAAAGATACCCATAGTTTTCGCCGTAGTGCCTTATTTTCTAACTCCATAAATTTGACAGCATAATCAACTAGCTAAATCGTAGTTGTTTAAGCTTTTGATGGAAATTCATCCGTCACATTTTCTTTAATCCAATTCAAACACTTGTTAAAATCCTTAAAAATTTGTTCTTCGGGGATTAAATCAGGGATGATATCGATTCGTTCCATCATGTATCTGGGTTGCTCCGAAAGATCTACTAGCAGCACCTTTTTACCATTTCTCACCAAATCAACTAAGGCATCTTCCATCGCATAAAGGCCCGATTGATCCATATACCCCATTTTATCCAATCGAATAATGATGGAAGAAGCAGTACTTGGCAATTGTTTAATTAACTGTTGGAAATCGCTGGTCGAACCAAAAAACAACGGCCCATTAATATGCTTGATAAATACTTCTTCTTTTAAACTTTGCGGGAAATTTGCTTCGTCCTCCCAAGATTCTTCTTCTGTCAGAGAAGTAATTCCCGAACCTTCAGCAGTTAAATCTCCGATCTTCTTCATAAACATCAAAGAGGCAATCACCAGACCGATCCCTACTGCATAAACTAGATTCCAAACAGAAGAAAGTACTAGCACTGTAAGCATAATCGCTACTTCGGGTTTAGGCATATAAGGAATGGCTTTAAGGCCTTTGTAATCCATTACACCAATACCCACCGTAATCAGAATACCTGCTAAAACACCTGCTGGAATTTTAGACGCTGCTGGTGCCAATAATAAGGTAATTGTCAATAAAACTATCCCAGCAATCATACCAGACAAACGAGTTTTACCTCCTGCATTGATATTGACAACTGTTCTAATCGTCGCACCTGCACCAGGAATACCCCCGAAAATTGCTCCAATTGTATTACCTATACCTTGCCCAATTAATTCTCTATTGGGTTCGTGTTTGGTCTTGGTCATATTATCGGCAACGACGGAGGTCAAAAGGGAATCAATAGCTCCTAGTAAGGCTAAAGTCAATGCCGTAAATACATAAGGGGAAATAGCAGCAAACTTAAAATCTGTTAGAATACCCAAGTTCGGCATAGGCAAACCACTCGGAATTTCTTCGATAGGTCGATAATCTAATCCAAATCCAACGGCAATCCCTGACATGACTAATAAAGCCACCAAAGTACTCGGTACAGCCGTAGTAATCCGTTTAAAACCATATATGATAAAAATGGTGGCTAAGGCAAGCATCAATTCTAGCCAGTTGATATTTTTGAATGCGGTCGGTAATACTTTTAAAGCACCTATAACACCTGATGCCTCTTTACCCGCCAAAGTTTGAGATTCCTTTAGTATATCAGCATCAGTAATAAATTCAGCACGTCGGATAGTCTCTTGGAAATTTTCCAATACTAAAATCCCTTCACCTGCCTCTTCTTTTAGAATATTGTCTAAAATAATCTCTTCTGCTTGTGGCTTAAATTGGTTAACAAAAGCCATATCCTCTTTAGGGTAATAGCCAACAGCAGGCATAATTTGGGTAACTAAAATTATCACTCCAATTGCCGTCATAAATCCAGAAACTACGGGATAAGGAATGTATTTAATATATTTCCCTAAGCCCAAAAATCCTAATCCAACTTGCATTAGTCCAGCTAGTACAAAAACCGATAGAATGGCAGGTAGTGCCTTGGAGACATCACCATCATTGGCTGCTACGATACCTGCAATTACGACCATACTGACCGCTGTCATGGGAGCGGTAGGTCCTGAGATCTGAGTATTTGTGCCACCAAAAAGTGCAGCGAAAAAACTCACAAATATGGCTCCATAAAGTCCAGCACTGGGCCCTAAACCAGAACTAACCCCAAAGGCTAATGCCAATGGTAATGCCACAATACCAGCGGTCAACCCACCGAATAAGTCTCCCTTGATATGAGAGAAATCTAATATTTTTTTCATTGTAATTTTTTATCCAAATATTAGTTGAAATTACCTCCTCCTATTTCAACTAATTTTGACTACTTTTCTAGAGGAATTGAGTTCAATAATGGGTAATATTAACAAAAAGATATAAAATAAATTGTTGCTTATATTTTAATCAACAAACTATTTGTAATTGTTTCACATTATTTTCATCTTTACACTTTTTCTTAAATGTATGTAAAGTTTATTTTGTTCATTATGAATCAGACATCGAAGAAATATTTGATGCTCTTATATGATAACACCTTTGATGGTTTGTTGTCCAGTATTTTTGATGTCTATCGGTTAAAGCTAGTCGATTTTGATATAAATCCTTCTGTAAGTTTTAAAGAAAAACTATTTCAACCAACCTTGAATGTTTCTACCAATAAAGCTAAAGCCAATCGAATAAAAATTGGGTTGAAACGAAAAACAGGTCAAAATCTACTACCCTATTTGCAAGAAATATTTTATAAAAAATCAGATAAAGAGGAAGTAATCTTTCAGCTAATCCAACGAGTTTTTTATCCGCCAATTAGTTGCTCAAAGTCGCATGGTACAATAAATACTTAGCCCTCGTTTTTCTAAATTTATTTAAGTCCTTCTGCCAAGTAGCTTTAATCTCTTTCGCTGACTTTCCAGCAATAATCTGTTTTCGCAAAGTACTACCGCCAGCCAATTTATCGAAAAATAGATTTTTCAAAAAGAATTCTTCTGATTTTGGCATATTTTGGTAGGCATTGATTAAGTAACTTAAATTTAAGCCTCTTTCATTTCTTAAGTCTGCTAAGTCTAATTCGGTTAAATCATAACCAATACAGGTTTTTCCTTCGTGCTTGGGGTACTTCGCTCCATCCATTGATTGAGGAGTAAACGAATGCGTACCTTCTGCCAAATCTGGATGTCCATAAACTTGAAACTGGGTGTTCGTTCCTCTTCCTGCACTAATGGTCGTTCCTTCAAAGAAACATAAGGATGGATATAGGTAAATCGAACGATTATTAGGTAAATTCGGGGAGGGCTTAATTGGTAAATTATACACAGTTTCATGGTTATAATTTTCGCAGGCAACCGTGGATAATTGGCACTGTATTCCATCTTTCAACCACCCTTCTCCATTAACCATTTTGGCATATTCTGCAATCGTCATCCCGTGTACCACAGGAATCGGATGCATCCCTACAAACGATTGATAATCAGCATCTAAAATAGGTCCATCTACATAATGCCCATTTGGGTTTGGTCGATCCAGGACTAGCACTTCTACCCCATTTTCTGCACAAGCTTCCATCACATAATGCATGGTGGAAATATAGGTATAAAACCGTGCGCCAACATCCTGAATATCAAAAATCACCAAATCAATATCTGCTAACTGGGCAGGCTTAGGTTTTTTGTTTTTACCATACAACGAAAGTAATGGAATGCCTGTTTTAGTATCCACTCCATCCACTACTTTTTCGCCTGCATCTGCCTTTCCTCTGAAGCCATGTTCTGGCGCAAAAATCGCTTTTAGGTCAATACCTATACTCAGTAAAGTGTCCGCCAAATGCGTATTCCCAATCATAGAAGTTTGATTGACAACTAAGGCTATACTTTTATTGTTGATTAAGTCGTAATATTGATCTATTCTTGCAGCACCTACTGTTACTTTTTTAGTTTCAATAGTAGGGGCTGGAACAGCTTTAGGGGAAGTCATTGGTTCTTTTTGTTCTTTGGCAGCACAATTTACTAATAACCAACAACTGAAAATAGCAAGGAGCGTAATTTTAAAATTCATTTTTAGTGAATATTTTGAGAAAAGATAATAGCTTTAGGACTTGATAGTAAAGCTAAGATATATTTTACAGATGTTGTTGATTTCTACACGGATTTGATTTCTACACGGATTTGATTTCTACACGGATTTTGATTCCACACGGATTTGATCTCCACACGGATTTGATTTCTACACGGATTTTGATTCCACACGGATTTGATCTCCACACGGATTTGATCTCCACACGGATTTGATCTCCACACGGATTTGATTTGCACACGGATTTTGATTCTACTCGGATTTGATTTCCACACGGATTTTGATTCTACACGGATTTTGATTCTACACGGATTTTGATTCCACACGGATTTTG
>CALDTJ010000072.1 GCA_937924145.1 uncultured Saprospiraceae bacterium | reverse complement strand
CCTTAACGAATATCGGTAAGATTTTTGCTAATCATAAATTTAGACAACTATAAATAAAATAACTAATAACATAGGAAAAGCGACGGTAGTCACTAATAATGGGCAAAATAAATGTGCCAATTCCATCACCTATCAGTCACGACAACACCTACTTATTATGCAAATTACAAGCTCTATGTTGAAAAAATCCCTTTTTACTGCGCTGATACTCATCCTTGGGTTATCGGCTGTTTCTGCTCAAAGTGGCAAACTAAAGAGAGCCAAGAAGTTATTCGACGGGCTCGCTTACGAGAAAGCTATCGAATTATACAATCAAATCCTTGAGAAAGATGATAATGCGGAGGCGAAGATTTATTTAGCAGATGCTTATCGGAAAATAAATGATCCTGAAAATGCCGAGTATTGGTATGGTCAAGTCGTTCGTTTACCCGAAGCACAAGCTATTCATAAATTGTACTATGGTCAAATGCTCCAGCGAAATGGAAAATGTGACCTTGCCAAAGAGTGGTATGAGCAATACGTCGGTGCTGTGCCCGATGAAGTTCGTGCCCAATATTTGGTTCGTGCATGTGACTATGAAGAAGAATTGATGACTAAAAACGTCAATACTTACGAAACATCACATTTACCATTCAACTCTAATTTAGATGATTTTAGTCCAGCTTTCTATCAAGGCGGATTAGTCTTTGCCTCAGAAAGAGACAAGGGCTCTGCTGTAAAAAGAGAACACACTTGGACGGGTAATCCTTTCTTAGAGTTATTTTTCGTAGAAATGAAAGCATCGGGAGGAGAAGACGCATTGTGCAAATTCGAATATGGTCGCCCTGATAAATATTCTGACGAAGTGAATGAGAAATATCACGAAGCAGCCGTTACCTTTTCATCTGATCAGAACGAAATTTTCTATACGGCTAATAATTATGAAGGCGATAGTGATGATGGGACTCGAAAGCTAAAAATATATTCTGCTAGAAGTGAAGGAGAAGGAAAATGGGGAGACAGAGAGAGCTTACCTTTCAATAGTGACGAATATTCTGTAGCACACCCATCTTTAACAGTAGACGGCAATCGATTATTTTTTGCCTCTGATATGCCAGGTGGATTTGGTGGTATGGATTTATACTATTCTGATTTAGAAAGTGGCAGATGGGGTCCACCAACTAACTTAGGGCCAGCAATCAATACGGAAGGGCACGAAATCTTTCCTTATTACGGACCAAACAAGCGATTATATTTTTCTTCTGATGGGCATATTGGTTTAGGAGGATTAGACATTTTCTACATCGTCGATAAAGGCGAAGATGAATGGTCTTCTCCAGAAAATATGGGTTATCCTTTGAATACTACAGCGGATGATTTCGGTGTAATTTTCAATGAAGAAGGTACTTGTGGTTTCTTCTCTTCTGATAGAGACGGAGGTTCTGGTAGAGATGATGTTTATAGCTTTGTAAAGACCGCTACTCCATTAGAAATTTTAGTATTTGATGAAGATACTAAGTTGCCATTAGAAGGCGCAACGGTGATTAACTCTTGCACAGGCGAGACGCTGACAACAGATATTGAAGGTAAAATCGTTATTGATCAAAAATTAAATACTTGTTGTAATTTCGATGCCAGCTATGATGGGTATCTTAATAATACCAAAGAGGCTTGTACGGAAAATGTACAATTGGGTGATTTGGTAAGAGTTGAATTACCACTTAAGCGAAACTTGGTATTTGATATCGAAGGGATCGTTTTTGACCAACTAACAGGTTTGCCACTTGAAGGCGTAGAAGTATCTGTTTCAAATGATTGCTCAAAAGCCTCTCCTCAACCTTTAATTACCGATGCCTCTGGTCAATTCAGATTTGATTTGGATGCAGACTGCTGCTATACGCTTAAAGCATCTAAAGATGGCTATTTGATTGCACAAATTGAAGATCAATGTACTAGAGACTTAACAGAATCTACGACCTTACAATCTAATATTAACTTACAACCATTTACAGTAGATGATCCAGATGCAAGTCGAGTCATCAAAGATCCAACAACTGGGCTTTGGGTAGATACGCAAACAGGAGAGCCTGCTGATGGAGACATCAATGGATTCACTTACAAAAATGGAGAAGTTATTGGTAACGATCCTAATGTAACTCCGATTAGTACCCCTAACCCAATTAGTGAAAGTGGTCAGGTTAATTTCTTATTACACATCTACTATGATTTCAACCAAGCCTATATCAGAGAAGATGCGGTTCCTGAATTAGAAAAATTATTAGCAACCTTAGAATTAAATCCAGATTTGATTATCGAAATCGGTTCTCATACGGATTCTAGAGGTTCGTATAGATACAATAACCGCTTGTCGCAAAGAAGAGCGGAGTCTATTGTTAGATGGTTGGCTAAAAAAGGGATTGACAAGTCTCGATTGGTTGCCAAAGGGTATGGAGAAAATGTGAATGTGAATAACTGTTCTAATAATATTCCTTGTAGTGAACAAGAACATCAATATAACCGTCGAACGGAGTTTAAGGTCATCGGTTGTACTTCTTGTGATTACTTAGATAAAACGATTTCTGCACCGAGTGATAATGTGAATGTTGATCCTTGTGTGGGTTGTCCTTTTGATGACTAATTGCGGATTACAGATATAACTTAAAGCGGTAGAGGGTCTTCGGATTTTTTGCCGCTTTTTTTGTTGCGGATGCTAGATGTTGACCACTAGACGTTGACTTTTCCCCTCGGATAGATAAATTTACGGATTTAGATGTTGACTATTAGATGTTGACAACGGAGCGTTGACAGTTTTCCCCTCGGATAGATAAATTTACGGATCTAGACGTTGACTATTAGATGTTGACAACGGAGCGTTGACTTTTCCCCTCGGATAGATAAATTTACGGATTTAGATGTTGACTATTAGATGTTGACAACGGAGCGTTGACAGTTTTCCCCTCGAATAGATAAATTTACGGATCTAGACGTTGACTATTAGATGTTGACAACGGAGCGTTGACAGTTTTCCCCTCGGATAGATGAATTTACGGATTTAGATGTTGACTACTAGACTTTGACTACTAGATGTTGACAATGGGTGTTGACTTTTTATTTTTTTAATTAGGGTCTTACTCCGAAGATTTGTAGTTCTTTCTTTCCGAAGTGGATTAGTAATCCCATAGGTAGGTTTAGCATTCTTAGATAGGTTTGAATTTTTAGGATTTCTAGCATTACATCTTTTTTGAGCGCTACAATTCCACATAGTATTTGGTTCTCAACGATAGAGTGAGTCGTTTTATAACTTCTAATATTATTTCCTTCGAAAGTTACAGGAATAACTACATTTGAATTATTGTTGATATTTCTATAAGACAATTCCGTTTGGAATATAGGACCATAGATTTTATCATTAAAACCTAATCCATATTTATCAAGTAAGTCTAAAATTATGGCTCTTATATTGGCTAAGTGTTCTCTACTATTTTGATTGATTAATGGCTTAATCTCTTCATAGTTTTCGCTTATGATTGGTATTACTTCTTTGAAAATTACTCGCTTAGTTTTTACTTTTGGTAAACCAAAATTAATGAGTAGTCCCAATTCTTTTTTCCAATATTTTTGATAAGAAATAATTTGCTCAAAATGGGCAGGATGAAAATCAGATTGAATATTCTTTAGTTCCAAAACAACTTTATCAGCTACCAGCAAATCCAATTGAAACTTATGGATATGAATACCTCTATGTTTTAAATATTTAGTAGCCTTTGAAATATACGAAATTCCAGCTCTATCCAACCTTAATTTTAGAGCCTCATGATAAGTTTCTTCATCAAAACCTACTCTAAGTTCATTCTGAACATCATAAGTAAACCCCTTGATTTGGTAAGTCAGTTCCTTAAAAAGTAATTCCATAAAACCTATTTTGTGTAGTTCTTCCACCCAAAATAAGTAATCCCTTTCAAAAAACAAAAAATTCAAAGTCTAACAGTCAACATCTAGCAGTCAAAGTCTAGTTGTCAACATCTGAATCCGTAAATTTATCTATCCGTGGGGAATTCGTCAACGCCTAATTCAATAATATCAGCATCCAGATAAGTATGTCAAAAATCAGCAAAACCCCGCATTCTCCACCATCAAATATCAAAAAAACAAATACAAGACTTAACTTCGTCTACCAAATCCACATCACCGATTTAACCAGACAACATGAAATTATTAAAAGTCATTTTTTTCCTTTCCCTAATCGTCAGTATAGGTTGTAAAAAAGATACGGAACGATCAATTTGCGACAGCCAAATCAATAATCTACGAATCAATCAATTACAATACCTCGGCAGTCAGAATAGCTATAAAATGGCGCCTTACGAACCTGTATATAATGTCGTTGACAAGGGGCTAGGATTGTTTTCAAAATACAAACAACCAGCAGGGTGGGATTTTAGTCACGAGACTTTAGAAGATCAGCTTAATAAATATAATATTCGAGGGTTAGAATTTGATGTGTATTATGATCCAGATGGTGGATTGTTTTATCATCGGGCAGGCAACCGCTTAGCAGGAGAGCCTACTGCCTCAGGTATCCAAGAACTCAATGATCCAGGCTTTAAAATCATCCATCGCCCTGACTTTGATTATAGGTCTCATCATTATACTTTTAAGTCTGCTTTGCAAGCAGTAAAAGACTGGTCAGACAGTCATAAAAATCATCTACCATTAACCATTTTGGTTGAGCCAAAAGACGATGCGTATGTGAGTGCCGCTACCCTACTTTTACCCGTAGATATTTTAACTTCTCCTAAATTAATTACGCCTGCTGCACTAGATTTTATTGATAAAGAAATTATCGAAGTTTTTGGTAAAAATGCTAAGTCTGTTTTGACACCAGACGAAGTAAGAGGTGATTTTGAAACTTTAGAGGAGGCGATTCTAACCGAAGGCTGGCCTAAGTTAAAAGATGCTAGAGGAAAAATCATGTTTGTCTTAGCCAATTCAGGTTTTGAAAAATCTTATTATTTGAATGGTTATCCTTCTTTAAAAGGTCGCACAATGTTTACTTTTTCCAAGCCTGGGAAAGCGGAATGTGCTTTTGTACGCATAGACAACCCAGAAAAGAAATTAGACGAAATCCAAGAGTTGGTTGCCAAAGGCTATATAGTAAGAACTCAATCGGAAGATGGCACGAAAGCTGCCAAAGAAGGCGATGTGTCACAAATGGATGCTGCTTTTGCGAGTGGTGCCCAGATCATTTCTACGACTTATTATAGAGCAGACGAACGACATGAAGAAAGTGAAGATTGGTCGGATTATGCGGTGCAGTTTCCAAATGAAGAATTGGCTATTGTGAACTTTATGAACGGGGATAGTAGTATGGTGGATTGTGGGGTACGGGAGTAATCTTTTGATGATAGATATGACAGATTTTCGAAAATCTGTCATATCTTAATCCAACTTAAAGTTAATATTGATTACGGTAATTTTTCGGACTCTTACCCGTCCACCGCTTAAAAGACCGTATAAAAGAACTAGGCTCCGCAT
>CALDTJ010000071.1 GCA_937924145.1 uncultured Saprospiraceae bacterium | reverse complement strand
TGTGGCATTGACGATTACAGGGTTTTCGACATTGGAAGTAAATCCATTTGGTCCTGTCCATTCATAGGTTAAACCGCTAACCTCAGCCGATAAATTGGCTCGCAATTCTAGATTACTACTCACGCAATCATCCGTTTGAGCATAGAATACTTCTGGGCTAATTGTTGGTAATTCTAACAGCTCAAGATTTACAGGTGCGGAGCTAGTTGTACAACCGTCTACATTGACCTCAAGGGTATAATTTCCTTGATGTAATTGTGGGTCTGCCTGTGAAATTACTAAAATATTGGTGTTAAACCCACTTACATTTTGACTATCAGGAACTGTCCAATTATAATGAACAGCCGTTCCTTCGTAGACTGGTGCATTCAAGGTAATTACCTCGCCTTCACAAGCTGTACCTGTTATCTGGATAGTAGGTTGGATGATACCTGTACGAATATTTTCAATTAGGTTCGTTGCTACTGTTCTTGAGCAACCTGAGCTATTTGTAATTTTAAGTGAATAGCGACCATTATTTGCTGGCGTAGCATTGACAATTACAGGATTTTCTAAGTTAGAAATATATCCATTTGGTCCTGTCCATTCGAATGCTAGGTCGGTCGTATTTGCTGGTAAATTAGCTGCTAAGAATAAGTTGCTATTTGCACAATCAGCAGTACTATTATAAGTTGCCGTAGGTGCAATCGTTGGCAGTTCTAACAATTCGACGGTCACTGGTGCGGACTCACTTTCGCAACCATCCACCAATACAGTAAGGGTATAAGATCCCTGATGTAAATTGGCGTCGGCTTGGTCAATCGTTATTTCATGGCTATTTAATCCACTAATGTTTTGATTGTTTGGCGTTTGCCAATTGTAAATCACATTTGCCCCTTCATAAATAGGCGCACTTAAGGTAATCGTTTCTCCTTCACATCTATTTCCACGAATACTAATAGTAGGTTGATTTGGAGCATCTTGGACATCCACTTCCGTTGAGGCGGAGGTCGTACAACCATTTTTATCAACGATTGCTATCGAATAAGTTCCTGCTATGCTTTCATCGACATTCACCAATACTGGATCTTCCTTGAATGATTGGAAACCATTAGACCCTGTCCATACAATATCGTAAGGTGCTTGACCACCTGTGATCGTCGCATCCAAGGTAATTTCTTCTGAACCATCCGTACATAAAGCAGGAACCGTTTTGTCAATCGTAACAACAGGTTGACTGAAAACAATCGGTGCTAAAGTATCTGATTCGACGATACAACCACCTATTTTTATAGAAACATGATAAGTCGCATTTGGCTGAGCATCGTCAATAAATAACTCATTTGAAGTATTTAAGCCAATCAATGTACCTCCGTCTTGGAACCAATTGTAGACGATTCCTTGCCCCTCATAAAGTGGGACAGAGAGGACAATATTTTCTGATTCACAACTAATTCTATCAGCTGTAATGACTGGTCTGGCAATACCTCCTTGCAAGTCATTGACAAAAATCGACTTGGTGGTGCTACAACCATTTCCATCCGTTATTTCTAAGTTGTAAGTTCCATTAAAAGAGTCGTCTATTCCTGTAATAGTTGGATTCTCTTCTGTCGCAACGTAGTCATTCGGTCCTGTCCAACGGAAGCCTAAGCCATTGGTGTTGCCGACTACATTAGCCGATAAGGTCAAACTAGCTACCGAACAAGTCTGATTTAAAGCGTAGTTTCTGCTTGGCGCAAAATCAACCGGTTGATTCACTGCTATAGCTACTGTATCTAATGCAAATTTATCGGGACAAACACCTCCTCGAACCGTTAAAACGTAACTAGTAGAGACTTGGATATTCTTTAACAATGGATTCTGTAAAGTAGAGATAATCACAGGACTTCCAAGCGTTCTCCATTCGTAAGTTGCACCATTGACCTCATTTGCGTTAAGCTGAATTTCTCCACCTTTACAAACTGTGTTGACGTCTGATGTCGCCAAAGCACTCGGTGTATCTTGCACTTCTATCTCCATCAATTCAGAATTTGGAGATTGGCAACCGTCTACCGTTACTTGCAACACGAACGGACTAACTGCCGCAGCATCATTTGCCGAAAGGCTTAAATTTCTATTAGTACTAATTGTATTGCCTAATCCATTGATCCAATTATAAGTAATGGTTGAGCCAAGGAAAGGCGTTTGTAAATTGATCTCGATATTTCCATCTACACAGACAGGCGTATTGCTGTTTAATACTGGTTGGTCGATGCCTTCTCTGATATTGCTCACAGCGATTTCTCCTTGGGCAGTACAACCATTGGCATCTGTTACTTTTAAGGTATACGTACCTGCATTATCTAATTGTGCATTGGCAATAACTGGATTCGCGGCAGTAGAACTAAAGTTCGCTGGACCTGCCCATTCGTAAGTAAATGGTGTCGTTCCTGTGGCGTTACTGTTTAATTCAAAAGAACTGCCCAAACAGATATTTCCACTATTTGCTTGTTGTAAATTGATCGTAGGAGCGTCATTTACCGTGACAGTTACCGCTGCCGTAGCAAATGTATCACAGGATTGAGGCATGACCTTTACTTCGTAAGTAGTAGTCGTTGCTACGTTAGCGATGATTGGATTTTGCTCTGTAGAAATAATTGCTGCTTGTCCTGCTATTCTCCATTCGTAATTCGCATTTTCTACCGTAGTAGCTGCTAAGGTTACGGATTCGTTGGCACATACACCTTGATTTCCACGACTATTGGTAGCAGCTATGACTGGTAATTGAGTGATATTTATCGCTATTGGATCTGCAAAATCTGAACTACATTCCTCCAATTTCACTTTCACCGTGAATGGTGAAATAGCATTTGGATGATTAGCGGCAAGTGTTAAATTTGGTTCGTTATTGACCGCTATGACCGTTCCTGTAGCATTGTACCAAGTAAATTCAAAGTTTAAGTCTGTATTTTCTATGGTAAATAATGGATAATTTTCTTGTAGGTAAAGGAAGATATTTTCTGAAAAGCAAACATCTCCATTGGTCAATAAAGTTGGCTTTGGCAAATTACTATTACAAAGCGTATCATTGACTGGCAATACCATTAAATAAACCGTTGCCTGATCGCAAGCTGGCGGCACTTGGTCATCACAAACTTCGTACGTAAATTGATCTGGTCCTTCGTAGTCTTCTACTGGTGTGTAGATGAAGGTTCCATCGGTATTTAAGCTTACCGTACCGTGTTGTGGTAGACTTGTTGGCGAAGTATTGATGACTAGATTGTCCCCTTGTGGGTCTATATCGTTGGTCAAAACAGTACCTGTGATATTCGTGTCTTCGTCGCCTGTTGCTGCATCATCGTTTGCTAGAACGTTGTTTCCTTGATTTGGGAAAATTTCTAAAGTCACTTTTACCGTATCACAAGCAGCTGGATTGCCTAGATCACATACTTCATATTCGAAGATATCTTCTCCTAAGAAATCTGGATTTGGCGTATAAGTATAAGTCCCATCTGGATTTATTATCAATGTTCCATTAGTCGGTTGACTCACTGGCGTGGTACTGATAATAATTGGATCGCCATCTGGATCAAAATCGTTGGCAATTAAATTTCCAGCAAAAGGCGTATTTATTTGTCCAAAAATCACATCTGGGATGCCTACTGGTGGATTATTAGCCGAACCTGTATTGTCAATGATCTGAATGTTAACGGTTGCAGTATCACACAATGTTGGAATTTGGTCATGACAAACGATGTAGTCGAATTGATCCGCTCCTGTATATGCCCCATTTGGTGTGTACTCGTACGTTCCATTGGCATTTAGCACCACCGTACCATTTTGTGGACTTGCAAATGGAGTCGTATTGACCACTAGCAAATCTCCATCTGGATCACGGTCATTGGTTAGGACTTGACCCGAAACTGGTGTATTGATTAGCGTTAAATTAATATCGTCTTTAGCAATCGGTGGATCTTGAAATGGTAAAACAGTTAGATAAACCGTTGCGGTATCGCACGTCTGTGGAGTTAAGTTATCACAAACGACATATAAAAATCTATCAGGACCATTATAATTTGGATTTGGTGTATAAGTATAACTAGCATCCGAATTGATAACTACTTGACCAAATTCTGGCAATCTAATTGGAGTCGTATTGACTTGAATTGGATCACCATTTGGATTTTGATCGTTGGCTAATAAGTTACTGGTGTGACTTTGGTCTTCCCACATTTCACCAGCATCATCCGTCGCAAAAATGATATTTTGATTGAACGGATTAGGAATTACATCAATGGTTACCAATACCGTATCACACAGACTAGGGGTGGCACTATCACACACCTCATAAGCAAAGGTCTCTTCTCCTGCGAAGCCAGCATTTGGGATATATTCAAAAGTGCCATCGTCAAATATCTCAACGGTTCCATTAGTGGTGTTGAAAACGACGTTTCGACCTCTGGTGATATTAATTAAATTTAAGAGTGGAGTCGTATTGATAATCAGTTGATCTCCGTCAATATCCGAATCATTGCTCAATAGATTTCCTCTGAATGGTACACCGACACTCGTTTGTACATTATCTTCTACACCATTAGGTGGATTATTTCGACCTTGATTGGCAGTGACTACTTCAATAATTACGTGCGTAGTATCACATTTGGCAGGCGTTTGATTGTCACATACGGTGTACTCAAAGCGATCTTCTCCGACAAAATCTTGATTAGGAGTGTAAAGGTAAAATCCTTCACTATCCATGACTGCGGTTCCATTTTCTGGTTGGGCAGCAAGATCGGTTAATAGTATTAAAGGTTGATCTTCAAACTCTATATCATTGGTCAATACATTACCTTCTACTGGTAAATTAAGGATGGTATTGTTGACATCTTCTAAGGCAATTGGCGAATCGTTTTCAGCTGCAATAAGGATGCGGACGACCGCTGAATCACAAACAGATGGAGTACCTGTATCACAAATTAAATAAGTGAATTGGTCTACGCCAAAGTAGTTATCGTTTGGCGTGTAGGTAAAAGTACCGTCTACATTGATGCTGACAACTCCGTTGTTTGGTAGTTGAAGAGGCGTTGGATTGACCGCTTGCGTATGTCCTTCAGGGTCGGTATCATTGGCTACTAAATTACCACTGATTGGGGTATCTTCAGTTGTGCTTGCGATATCATCGTTCGCAAAAGTGAAATTTAATCCTAGAATAGAAGGAATAGTAGTGATATTTACCTTAGCGACGGTGCATAAACTTGGATTTTGATTATCACAAATTCTATAAGTAAATTCGTCATCGCCTGTAAAATTGAAATCAGGAATATATTCAAAAGTGCCATCTGAATTAATGGTAACCGTACCATTAGTAGCTTGAGTAATAGGATTGGTCGTAATCGAAATATTGTCCCCATCAGGATCGAAATCATTTGAAATAATACTACTTGTTACCGTTGTATTAACTAGCGTAATATATACATCATTTACACCAATTGGTGGATTATTGATGTCTGATTCTGCCTTGATGACTTCAATGGAAACTGTTGCTGTATCGCATAAAACGGGTGATCCATTATCACATATTTCATATTGGAAAGTATCTTCACCCGAAAATCCTGGATTGGGTGTATAGGTATACGTACCATCTGGATTAATCATGACCATTCCATTGGTCGGTGGAGTAGGAGGGGAAGTATTGATGAAAATATCATCACCTTCTAGATCAAAATCATTGGCGATTAAATTTCCGTTAGCGATGCCATCTGGTTGAATAATATTTACATCATTGATGGCATACGGTGGACTATTTTTTTCTAATACGGTCAAATAAACTGTTGCGGTATCACAAGCTATTGGATTACCATCATCACAAATACTATATCGGAATAAATCTGGCCCTGTATAGCCTGGATTTGGGACGTATTCAAAAGAACCATCTTGATTGATGGTAATTAATCCATTGCTCGGTGGAGTAGGTGGGTTTGTTCGTAAAAACTGATTGTCGCCTTCTGGATCACTATCATTATCGTTTAAGACACCGACTAATGGCGTATCTTTAAAGGTAACGCCTGCATCGTCACTAGCAAAAGTGGTATTGTCTATAATGGCATCTGGGAAAATGGAAATGGTTACTTTACCAGTATCGCATAAGTTAGGGTTGCCATCATCGCAAATCTGATAAGTAAATACATCGTCTCCTAAATAACTAGAATCTGGTTGGTAAGTAGCGAAGCCATTTGTTTGAATGACTATTGTACCATTTGCTGGTTCTACAATTGGAGTGACATTGACAATAATAGCATCACCATCAGGATCAAAATCATTGGTCAATAAATTGATATTTGGAATAGAGACATTTAAAAGGGTAACGAAGTTATCATTGATGGCGATAGGTGGATCATTGACATTTGGATTGTCTCCAATTACGGTAATGACGACCTCCGCTGTATCACACAAAGAAGGATTTCCTGTATCACAAACTTCGTAGATAAATACTTCTTTTCCTAAGAAATCAAGGTCAGGTGTGTAGGTATAAGTACCATCTTCGTTCAATGCCAAAGTTCCGTTACTCACATCTGTCAATGGAGTCGTATTTAAATCTAAAGCATCATTTTCTGGATCGAAATCATTGAATAATATATCGCCCGTTGTCGGTGTATTTTCAGTAGTAATATTTATATCGTTGATAGCATAAGGCGCATCATTTAATGCGCCTATTAGGATGATTACCTCCGCTGTATCACATAAATTAGATAGTTTATTATCACAAATTTCATAGTGGAAAGTATCCTGTCCATTGTATGCAGGCGCAGGAATATATTCAAATGTTCCATCAGGGTTTAAAGTGACTATACCATTTGCTGGAAAGTCAACTGGCGAAGGACTTAATACTAAAGTGTCTCCATCAATATCGCTATCATTGCTGGCCAAATTGCTAACTATTGGAGTATCCTCTGGCGTGAAATAGGTGTCATCGACCGCTGTTGGTTTATCATTAACAGGATTAACGGTTAGGATAATCCTTGCGGTATCACAAGCAATTGGATTGCCGTCATCACAAACTTCGTAGTAAACAGTATCTGTTCCGTTGAAATTAAGATTAGGCGTATAAGTATAAGAACCATCTGGATTTAGCTCTAAAGTTCCGTTAGCAGGTCCATCAACTGGTGTAGTATTGACCGTTAGCTTATCATTTTCAAGATCACTATCGTTTGGTAGAACGGTTCCATTCACAGGTGTTTCCTCGTCAGTAGTAATCGGATCATCGACTGCTATTGGATGGTCGTTTACTGGATTAACTGTAATAATGACTTGGGCAGTATCACACATTTGAACCCCGATAGCGACATCATCACAAATCTCATATTGGAAAGTATCTTGTCCATTGAAATTTTGAGTAGGAATATAAGTATAAGTATCATCTGGATTAAGTATCAAAATTCCATTTTCTGGCGATGATACTAGTCCTGTACTTAGTATTAAATTATCACCTTCTGGATCACTATCATTGGTCAATAATGGCCCTACAACAGATACGTCCTCGTCCGTTGTATTGGTATCATCTACGGCAATTGGTGCGTCGTTTTGTGGATTGATGGTAACAATGACTTCGGCGGTGTCGCACATTGATGGAATTCCATCATCGCACATTTCATATCGGAACGTATCTAGCCCATTGAAATTTGGATCAGGGGTATAGCTGAAAGTACCATCCGTATTCAAGACTAAAGTCCCATTAGTGGGAGCTTCACTTGGTGTCGTATTGACCGTTAAATTATCATTTTCTAAGTCTGTATCATTTGGTAGTACAGTTCCTGCAATAGGCGTGTCCTCGTCACCTGTAGTGGTGTCATCTACGGCAAGGGGTGCGTCGTTTACTGGATTAACCGTAATTACAACTTCGGCAGTATCACATAACACAGGAATATCTGCGTCAAATAATTTATACTGGAAAGTATCCTGTCCATTGAAATCTGGATTAGGCGTATAAGTGTAAGAACCGTCCTCATTCAAGACTACCGTACCGTTAGTTGGATCTTCTACTGGAGTCGTATTAACCATCAAATTGAGCGTTTCAACATCGCTATCATTTGGCAAAACCAATCCATTGACAGGTGTATCTTCATCCGTTGTATTGATATCATCTACGGCAACTGGTGCGTCGTTTTGTGGATTGACGGTAATAATGACTTCGGCGGTGTCGCACAATGATGTCCCGATAGCTATCGAGACAGTATCGCACATTTCATATCGGAAAGTATCTAATCCATTGAAATTTAAATCAGGCGAATAGGTGTAAGAACCATCATTGTTTAATACTAAAGTTCCATTGGTTGGAGCCTCAATAGGTGTCGTGTTGACGGTTAAGTTATCATTTTCGACATCGCTATCATTTGGTAAAACATTTCCATTGACAGGCGTATCTTCGTTGGTCGTATTGATATCATCTACTGCAACAGGTTGATCATTTACTGGTGTGATAGTAATGATAACTTCTGCAGTATCGCACATAGATGGGATGCCGTCGTCACAAATTGAATATTGAAAAGTATCTAATCCATTGTAATTCAAGTCAGGTGTATAGGTATAAATTCCATTTGTATTTAATACTAAAGTTCCATTCGTTACTTCCTCGATTGGCGTAGTGTTTACCTTAAGATTATTATTCTCTGGGTCGCTATCGTTTGGTAAAACATTGCCATCGACAGGTGTATCTTCATTGGTAGAATTGGAATCGTCTACAGCTATTGGCGCATCATTGATGGCTCCGATTGAAATGGTAACGGTTGCGGTATCACACAAGATAGGCGTATTATCATCGCAAATGACGTATTGAAAACTATCCACTCCATTAAAACCAGCATCGGGTGTATAGGTATAAGTACCATCTGGGTTTAAGGCTAAAATTCCATTGTCAGGCTCATCAACTGGCGTAGTATTAACCGTTAAATTATCATTGTCAAGATCGCTATCATTGGTGGCAACATTTCCACTAACGGGGTTGTCTTCCTCGGTGGAGTTATTATCATCAATGGCAATTGGTTTGTCATTAATTGGGTTGATGGTAATAATGACGCTTGCAGTATCACATAATGAAGGGATGCCATTATCGCAAATTTCATAACGGAAAGTATCTAATCCATTAAAATTTGGGTTAGGAGTGTACTCATAAGCTCCATTACTAATAAAAACTATGCTTCCATTTTTTACATTTTCGACTAGGTTAGAGTTGACGGTGATGTTGTCATTTTCTGGGTCACTATCATTGGGTAGAATAGTGCCTATGAAAGGAGTATCTTCGTCTGTTGTATCTCTATCATCTACCGCTATTGGCGCATCATTGACTGGCAAAATGGTTAAGAAAACCGTCGTTGTATCACATACTTCAGGAACTCTGTCATCACATACTTTATAATCAAATTGGTCATTGCCTACGTAGTTTGCATTAGGCAAATAATCGAATGTTCCATTGGTATTGATGGTTAAAGTTCCATTTGTTGGATTATTTACTGGGATCGTCTCCATCACTTGACTATCTCCTTCAGGGTCAGTATCATTGGCTAATAAATCTCCACTAACGGCTACATCTTCAGCTGTTATAAAAATATCTTCATTAGCAAAAGTCCAGTTATCTGTCGGACTAGGAGAAACAATGGTAATACTTACGGTTGCAGTATCACAAAGACTTGGATTCCCATTATCACAAATACTGTATTCGAATAGGTCATCGCCAAGGTAGTCTGTATTCGGTGTATATAAATAAGTACCATTTGGACGAATGTTAACCGTACCATTTATGGGTTGACTAACGGGCGTTGTATTAATATTGATATTATCTCCATCTGGATCTAAGTCATTGCTTACAATGTTTTTATCCAATGTAGTATTGATAGCCGTAGTAAAATTGTCATTGATGGCAATTGGTTTATCATTCGCCAGAGGATCATTTCCAATAACTTCTATAATGGTTTGCGCAGTATCACACAAACTAGGAGTTCCATCGTCACAAATCTCATAGGTGAAATAATCAGTTCCTATGAAATCAGGGTCAGGCGTATACGTATAAACACCAGCTAAACTCAAAGTGACATTTCCATGGTTTGGTGCATCTAAAGGACTTGTATTTAGCAGAATATTATTCATTTCTAAATCAAAATCATTGTCTAGAACATTACCAGAGGTCGCTATGCCTTCTTGAGTTATATTATTATTGTCTAAAGCTATTGGCGGTTGATTGGAAGGCAAAATGGTTAGGTATACGGTAGCAGTATCACAGGCTTGTGGTAATTGATTGTCACAAATCTCATATTGGAATTGATCTGGACCAATATAACTTGAAGCAGGCATATAGCTGAATGTTCCATTCGAATTTAATACCAATACTCCATTATTCACAGGGCTGACAGGTGTTGTATTTGTAGTGAATGGGTGACCTTCTGGATCGTTATCATTAGTGACTACATTGCCTGTGACGGTCGTATTAGCATCTCCAACTGCGGCGTCATCGACTGCAAAAATATTATTTCCAGTATTGAGTACTACGTGGATGGTGACAGTTGTCGTATCACAAAGCGTTGGATTTCCATTATCACAGATATTATAAACAAAGGTGTCCTTTCCTATGAAGTCTGTATCGGGAACATATTCAAAATTTCCGTTAGGGAAAACCGTAACAGTACCATTATTGGGTCCCGCTAATGGTAAAGTATTTAATAAAATATCATCTCCATCAGGTTCTAAGTCATTGCCGAGAAGGTGTCCATTTAAGGTGAGATTTGCTTCAGCTAGATAATTGTCTGGATTGGCTACTGGTGGTCTATTAATAGTATTATTATTATCAATCACTTCTATGACTACTCGACCAGTATCACATAGAACAGTACTATTTACATCACAAATTTGATACTCAAAAAAGTCTGCTCCAGTATATCCTGTGAAGGGCGTATAGGTGTAAGTGCCATTCGAATTTAAGTTGACCGTTCCATTAGGTGGACTACTTATCAGGATTGGATTTAGGACAATAACATCTCCATTAATATCATAATCATTGATTAAAATTTGACCATCTACAGGTGTATTTTTTATGGTATTATTAATATCATCTACGGCGATAGGTGGATCATTTGGTACACTCACTGTTACGAGCGTAGTATCACAAAGTGATGGAATTTCAGCATCGCATATAATATATCCGAATTGATCTATACCTTGAAAACCATTGTCTGGTGTATACAGAATGCTGTCATTATTTATAACACTAACCGAACCATTGGATGGAGGAAGATTAGGATTCAAACTAGTGCTGAGGATACCGCCTTCTGGATCGCTATCATTATCCTGTACATCAATAGTAATGGGTGTTTCAAATAGCGTTGTGGCTAAATCTTGTACAGCGATAGGTTGCTGGTTTTCAGTGCTTACCCTAACCGTTGCTGTGTCGCAAAGACTTGGATTTCCATCATCACAAATGATATAATCGAATGCATCTGTTCCTGAAAATCCTAGCCCTGGTGTATAAGTTATTTCATCTCCGTTTAAGGTGACGGTACCATTCGATGGCCCATTATTAGGTGCTAAAGTAGTTGTCAAATCTCCATTTTCTGGATCGGTATCATTATTTTGTACAGGAATATTGACTGCTACGCCCGATGGGGTAGAGGTTAAATCATCCATCGCAGTTGGTTTTCTGTTTAAGACCACAACGGTTACATTGGCAGTATCACACTGGTTTGGACTTCCGTCATCACATATAATATAACCAAACATATCTGTGCCTGTAAAATCAGTATTTGGTGTATATTGAATAGCATCACCTGTAATAGTTAAAGTACCATTCGATGGAGCATTAGAAGGCAATAGGGTCGTACTTAGATTTCCATTTTCAGGATCGCTATCGTTCGCTTGTACTACCAGTGTAATTGGATTATTGGATAAGGTCGTGTCTATATCATTAGTAGCAATTGGTGCTAAATTGTTTAATAAGATCGTTACGGTTGCTGTGTCGCAAAGACTTGGATTTCCATTGTCACAAATGATGTAATCAAATTGGTCGCTGATAGTTGCTCCCATATTTGGTGTATATCGAATATCATCTCCATTGATTGTGACCGTTCCTTGGGAAGGCCCATTTGCAGGAAATAGGATGGTTGTTAAGTCATGATTTTCAGCATCACTATCATTGTTTTGGACAGGAATAGTTGTAGTTGACCCAATTTCAGCGCTGGCCTGGTCATTGATGGCGATAGGTGGTGTATTTTCTACTACAATGGTTACCAATGTGGTATCACATTGATTAGGAATACCGTCATCGCAGACATAGTAATTGAAATTATCTATCCCTGTAAAATTTGTATTAGGGGTATAGCGGATATCGTTTCCACTTAAAAAAACTATACCATTAGTAGGGTTGCCTGCGCTATAAATACTAGTTGTTAACGTACCATTTTCTGGATCGCTGTCATTCGCTTGAACATTAACTATAATCGAGGTATTTGCTGGAGTTGTATCTCTATCAGAAACTGCAATTGGGGCTAAATTACATATCAGTACTTGAATTGGAAAACATACTGGACTAGAAGTGTCGCAGCTATTCATTGTTTTAATACATATATCTTGTAACCCTCTAACAGAATTTGTCCAGTCCACAATAATCATGGTATCTCCTAAGGTGGCAACGATATTCGCGCCTGTAGGTACGGACCAAATATAAGTATCTATATTAGGAAGTGTATTGACAAAAAAGGTATCTGCCATATTGGACACACAAGCAGTATCTTCCATTAGTGGAAGCAGTGATGCTTGTATTTCTGAAACTTGAGGTACTACATTTTTGGAAGGACTTTTCAACAAGACGGACTTATCCAATGCTGCTGCAAAATTAGTGAGGGTTAGAGGTAGGTTCGACTTTGCAAAGTCGGGGCGCTTTACATGCTGAATTTTTAAAGAAGTTGATTGAGGCTCAACTTTAATTTCATTCTCTCCAAAACTCAAATTAATAAACAGTAAAACTGCTATTAGACTAGACAGGAGTTTTAGACGTACTGGGGTAGCTTTCGTCATAAAAGTCATCTTTTGTACTTTCTCATGCAGCCATTAGAGGGCTATGCAAATGCATTTTTGTTTGGGCCATTTATTTTGACCTTTTTTACTTCGAACTGTCCTTTTTTTCCTGACAAAAGGGCTTTTTTCGTTTAAAATAGTATATGATTTCTCTACACCATTAATTAAAATACATTTCCAAAGTCATGCCACATTACTAAAAAAATAGGTTTTTGAAATAACCTATATTATATGACAATAAAGTGTTATATTTAGTGTCTATATTTGTTCTATTAATTATTTTTTAAAGCTTAATTATTCCACTTCTATCTCTTTGTTAACTAATTATTTATATAGACTAATTTATTTTAATGTGGGTTAGGGTTCTAAATAGTATCTGATTTTAAGGTGATTTTAAACTTTATAACTTTATATATCTTACGTCCTACCTTATAGCTTTTACTCGCTAGCTGATATGGATTACTCGTATTGATATTAGGCTTGGCCTATGGCTATGGATATTTACTTATTTTTTCGCTAGAAAAATGGAGTATGTAAGCAGAGAATAGAATGCGCCGATTGTGGCGGAGTAGCTGTGAAAGATTCGTAAATTGAAGTTGACAAAAGGTGATAACAAATTTTTCAATTGAGAAAAATAATCGTCCACTTTGGATTTGATTGACTGCTAAGGATATATACAAAACTATTTGTGATTTAGACTGTGATAATTTGAGGAGACTTCTCTGAAAATGAGAAAGAATTGACCATTTTTAGAGGAGTTTTCTCAAATTTGTGGGTGATTTTAGAGAAAACACTTTAATTTTTGCCTCACGCCTTACTTGATATTTAGCTTATATTCTACCTACTTATCTTGGGGGAAACTTTTAATGATTAATCAGGTTATTTTTATTAGAGGGTAAGTAGGTGTTTGGAATAGTTGTTTTATAATAGGGCCTGTATGAGAGGAGGGGCATAAACCAATTTATAGTATAATCGACAAGTTTGTTCGTCGTGTTTAAACCATATATTTTTTAAAAAGTAGCTTTCGGTTTATCTCTTCACAGGTTGTTTGGTATCTTAGAAATACCATTTTTGTTGCGACTGGTTAGTAAATTTATTTATTAACCAATAATTTGAATTTTGCTCCTACTAATTTTTTCGTTCGAATATTAGCTTGTCACAAATTGAATTATTTAGTTCAAAACCTATGCCACTTTGTATTTTTTCTATGTCACAAACTGTTATTTTTTATATTTATATTTTTAAATATGTATTTGGTTGATAGCTAGTATTAGCACTTATATAATTGCTAATCTATCGGTGGATTAATGCTTATTATTCTCCTTTCCGATATATTGTAAGGGGCTTAATAGGTTTGCAGTCAGGATCATCACAATCAATTAAACCATCAGAATCATTATCAATTCCATCTGTACAATTTGTCTCCACTGCTGGGTTGACGGTAATCAATACAGTCGCCAAATCACATAGAGAATTTTTAGGTAAGATGTCATAGCATACAATATACTGAAAAGAATCTAAGCCTATAAACCCATCGGCAGGTTGATATTGGATAGTTCCATCTGGCAACACTTGAATCATCGCATCATTTGGCGACTCACCTAAAATAGCAACAGAGTTGGTATCTAGAATATCTCCAAGATCATTTTCTAATACACCAATATTGACACTTGTCTCTAAAGTTGTAACAACTTGATCGTTGGCAGCATCAATTAGACAGGTCGGTGGTTGATCTTTTAGTCGAGTTGTTTCATTTGCAAAAAACCAAGTATTAATTGTGCTAGTATCTCCATACGCTCTATTTATCCAAGCATGACATGGAGCAGTACAGCCATTTAGTTCAGTTTTACTATTCCCGTTTCCTGGAGAAGAAACGATATTAGAATCGTCGTAATATAATTTATTAACTAGCTTCCCTGATGCTGGAACAGGACGAACGATTTTAGTTTGTATTCCTCTTAATAAGTATTCTACATCGTAAACTGGAATATGATAGACACCTTGTTGATAGGTAATTTGAATATCTAGGTTATTCGTTGTTTCAATTGTATTACCCATTCCATCTTTTCCATCCCATGGGATACAGCGGGTAAATGGTTCGGCTTCATTGCCTTCTGGTTCAATATTAAAAACAATGAGTACATCTCGAGAATTTTGTGTGTAGACAAATTCTCCTTCGCTTTTATCTATGTCTATTAGCACTTCTATTTGTCCATTTCTAGATGCTTCAACAAGTATGCAAGCATCAAGATAGGCAGCTTCTTGACAAATATGTAATTCAGGTGCTACGGTTAAGTTTCCGTATTGACCAGAAGGGTATACCTGCTCATCTGGATTATTTAGAAATATTTTTTGCAGTGCCAATGTACTTCCCAAATTAGGAACTGATTTTCTATCTTCTGTTGGATTTCCTGTGCTACTGGTACCACTTTCATTGAAATACAGGTTAAATGCAGCTGCTTGAAAACCTGAGTCTCCAAAATCTACTTCATTGATAAAACCTTCTTTAGATAGTACATGAATTTTTCCATTGAAAGGCCGATCGAACCAAGTAAAGTTTTGGTCTGTTCCACAAGAAATGGATGGCGCATAAAATGCCCAGTTGGTGGCGAAGACTCTTCCTGGTTTAGGAGTTGGAGTAGGTGATTTTGTAGCTACGGTAATATCCCAATTTTCTATGGCAGTAATCAATCCAGGAGCAGGAGCATTAGATACGCTACTGAACTCTATATAATAATCTCCTGCTGGCAGCCCTGATGGGTCAAAAATGAAGGGATCGTAGCCTGCAACGCCTGCTATTGGTGCAGGTCCAGCTACAGCTTGTGATTTGTTAGTAATATTGACGGTCGTCATGTCAAGAATTTGACCATTCGAACTATTCTGATTTGGATAAACTACATTGCCATTAGGGTCTTTAATACGGAAATAAGAGGTTATTTGGGTACCCGAGCATGGGTAGTGTCCGCTAGAAACAGCTTGACTAAAACCTAAATAAACCTGTTCTTGATCTGGGTTAGCAATGTTAAAAAAAAGTCTCTGGTCGGCATTTCCATCATATCTCCCGAAATTATTATAGAGATCACCATTGAGGTAAAGAAATAACCTATCGGAATTTCTCGGAGCAAGTTCCCTTGTCCCCTCCGCGTAGATGGAGTTATTCGCTAATACAATAAAGCATAGGAATAACAGTTTGAATCGTACACTCTCACATATACGATTGCATAATGAACTAAGTGTCATACACTTATGTTGTTTGTGGCCTTAAATAATATGATTCCCTCTACAGGGTAAAGCTCGAATATAATTAGAAGTATATTCTCGAAATACCGACGCTGAGACGTAATTCCCTAGTAGTCTAATCCAAAATTATTGCATGTTAATATTTTAATTATAGTTTACTATCCCTTAGTTCCTCTTATCATTTCTTGATGATAAAGGTTAAGTGTCATTATTTATAAATGCACCATGAGAACACAATAGTGTATTACCCTTAATGTGCTGATAGACATTAAGTTATGATACTTTGAAAGTAATCGTAGATATACTGTCATAGTATTGAAGAGATTAAGATTTACTTAACGAAGGTTTTAAATTAGACTAATAATTTATTTAGTAGTCTGATTTAATGCTAGCATTAAATAAGTCTAACCACTTACCGATCTTTGAGAACTGGAAAGTTTAATCAACTTTTTTGCTCAAAAAAACAGGTATTACTATGGTTGGGTAATACGAATTAAAGGGGTTGTTTAAAATTTAAAAAGGAAAATAAAAATTGGAAGGAATAGAGCAATGTATATTGCTCTGAATCGCAGATTTGCTTTACCAAAATTTGATCCTCTCTCTATTGTTGTAATCTTTTAAAAATTGTTGCCTATACTGTGTTTATACAGAAACAATGCCAAAAAATTAACATTTGAATAAAACTATATCTTTTAGAAAAATTCTCTAAAATCAGTACATTATTTTGGTGAAAAAATTATAAAAATGAACGAATCTACTTGCATTAAGGGACAATCAGATTCGTTCAAATATTACATTTTTATTTTATCTAGAAATTAGTCTTTATTCTAAAACGATTTAGTCTATTCCTATTTAAAAAATCTGGTATTACCCCAACACCTGCTTATTCCCTAAGAAAGGTTGCTGATAACTCCGCTTTCCCGTTGCTTTGTACATTGCATTAGCTAAAGCGCCGAAGATGGGTGGAAAAGGAGGTTCTCCCATTCCTGTAGGATTAATTTCGTTCTGTACGAAGTGTACTTCAATTTCTTTTGGTGCCTCACTCATTCGGATCATTCGATATTGATCGTAATTTTTCTTTTCTGGGACACCATTTTTAAAAGTTAACTCTCCATACAAAGCATTACCTATTCCATCTGTAATCGCCCCTTCTGCCATGTTTTTAGCAGCATCAGGGTTGACAACTACTCCACAATCAATTGCACAAGAGACCTTTTGGACGACTGGTTTGCCGTCTTCTATGGTCATTTCTAAAACATGAGCGGCATAAGTACTATGACAAAAATAGGCAGCCACTCCTCTTGAGATATTAGCTGGTGTTTCTGACCAATTTGCTTTTTCTCTTACCAATTCAAGGACGCCCGCATAGCGTTCCGCATCATAATCATTCTTTTCTCCAACTGGATTTTCCTTTGCTCTTTTTAGTAAATCTAAACGGAATTGTATAGGATCTTTTCCTATTGTTTCTGCGATTTCATCTAAGAAGGATTGTTCTGCCCCTGCCATGAAATTAGATCTTGGTGCTCTAAATGCTCCAATGGTGATATTAGAATCAATCGACCATTCTTCTGCAAGGTAATTATCTAATGCTCCTGCTGGAAAACGGTTAGCAAACAGCGGACTTTCAGGGATACCACCTGCTTTTACGTGTAAAGCCGTTAAATTATTATGCTCGTCTATCGCTGCTCGATAGGTTGCTTGATACGTTGGTCGATAAATCCCATTGGTCATATCGTCTTCTCTTGTGTACATTAGCTTTACAGGAGCATTGACCTGTTTGGAGATTAAAGCAGCCTCAACGATATAATGCGAATAAGCTCTACGACCAAAACCACCACCCATACGAGTAATTTCCATTTCGATATTTTCTACTGGAATATCTAAACTTGAAGCAATAGTTGGTATAATTAAAGCAGGAATTTGTAATGGGGCAGCCACTTTTACTTTATCTCCTGTGACATGAGCAAAGGCATTCATCGGCTCCATACAATTATGTGCTAAGAATGGAGCAGCGTAACTTCTTTCTATAATTTTGGCCGCATTTTCGAAGGCCGCATTAGGATTTCCGTCTTGACGAACTATTTTCCCTGGTTTTGCGGCAAGTTTAGCCATTTGTGCATTATGACTACTCGTTGATTCTAAACCCGCTGGAACATTCTTTGTTTCTTTTCTTCCCCCAAAGCCAGTGATCGTTTCTTTATAGGCGGTAATAGGTTGCCATTCTACTTTCAGTTGCTTTTTAGCTTGCATGACTTCCCACGTAGAATTTCCTACGATTGCTACTATTTCTGCGAAAGCATTGGTGTCAAAACCTCCTTTGGCAAAATCATCTTTATAACTTTTTATTTTGAAGACATCTTTGATCCCAGGCATCGCTTTAGCAGCTGTATCATCTATAGATTTTAGCGTCATACCAAAAGCTGGTGGATGCTCGATCATAGCGATCAACATCCCATCTGCTTGGAAATCTACTCCGAACATTGGCTTCCCCGTTATAATATCTTTAGCATCCACATTCTTTTTAGAATTCCCAATAATCTTAAAATCTTTTAGTTCTTTCAGTTTTACTTCTGTTGGAACGGGGACTTTTCCCGCTGCTGCCGCCATTTCGCCGTATCCTGCCGACTTTCCGCTTGGCTTGTGATAAAGTACACCTAAGTCGGTGGTAATTTCCTCCATAGGCACTTGCCAAGCCTCTGCTGCTGCTGTTCGCAACATTTCTCTAGCAGTCGCTCCAGTCATTCTTAATGGTTCCCATCTAGACATAATACCCCGACTTCCACCAGTGAATTGGAAACCGTAATTTTTTGGATGATAAGGGGCTTGTTCTACGATTACTTTTTTCCAATCTATATCTAATTCTTCTGCAATCAACATCGGCATAGAAGTCCGAACATTTTGCCCGAATTCTGGATTTGGTGACACAATAGTCACGACTCCATTATCACCAATTTTCAAATAACTATTGATTTCAAACCACTCTTTCGGCATTGCCAAGACTTCTTCCTCGGTTTTTGATTGGCAAGATGCCAACCAGCTGAAACCTAGCACCATTCCGCCACCTGCTACTGCCGAAGATTTTAGAAAGGAACGACGACCTACGGTTGTTTTTATAATAGACATGATAATATTTTTTTCTTGTTACTAAATATGAGATTGAACTAAAAATTCTAGCTAAAACGTGTTGACACTAAACTTAATATTTTAACACGGAAAAGCGTAACACGGAATCAGATGTTGACAA
>CALDTJ010000070.1 GCA_937924145.1 uncultured Saprospiraceae bacterium | reverse complement strand
TGACAATCAAGCCTAGCAATGAAAAGACAATAAATCCAATGACTGTTTTGCTCATGATGCTACGAAAATACGAGTAAAACGTATATAATGCTAATGGATTAGATGTCCGTTAAGCCAATTAACTTATCGTTTGCATTTTCTGAAGTAATTGATATTTTCGATGTACCAGATAAGCATTCCGTACACTTATAGTCCAACCTGCTTTACCATCCAAAAAGCCTTTCTTAAAAAAGTAAGTCTTCAAAAATCGAGCTATTGGAGACAACCATAATTTTATAAACGTCGCTTTTTTGCCATCTTGAAAAAGTTGTTGCGCAGAAAGTTGAGCGTATTTTTCAATACGTTGCCAGTGGTCTTCCGAATTTTGGTAGGAATAATGATAGAGTAGGCCTTCTAATTGGTCAACTGCTACATGCTTTGGAAGAGTCAGTTTTTCGTGGACAAAATCACCTGACCAAGCACTCTCCTTTTTATTAAATAAACGGATATTCCAATCGGGATGCCAATTGCTATGTCTTATCCATTGTCCACAATAATTATTTAGCCGATTGAAACTATAAACTTTGGAATCGTCTAAGGTGAGTTTTCGAATACTAATGATTAATTCTTGGGATAAAACTTCATCGGCATCAATAGATAAGATCCAATCGTTTTTTGCTTGACTGTTGCCGAAATTTTTGTTTTGGCTATACCCTTCCCATTCTTTTTGAATGATAATCGCACCGTTGTTTTGTGCAATTTCAACCGTTTTATCTGTGCTAAAAGCATCTATTACTATGATTTCATCTACGACACCAACTAAAGATTTTAAACATCGAGCAATGTTTTCTTCTTCATTTTTAGTAATAATGACCGCAGATATTTTCATAATAGGTTGATAGGTTGAGAGGTATAGAGGCTAATAGGTACAAAGGTAGTTTCTCCCCCCACCTGTTATTCCATCAAACTTTTAAGGAACTTTAGCTTTGAATAACTGACCCGTTCCTTTTGTACTTAAAGTATAATTAGTATTGGCCTCCACAAAGAAACTTTCTCCTTTGCTAAATGCCAATTTTTTTCCATTAAAATTCGCCACGACCGTTCCATCCATAACTATTAAAGTCTCCGCACTTGAAGTTTGAGTCGAACGGTATTCCTTATTTTTAGCTAATACAATTTGACTTAGTTCAAAATCTGGAGCAGGTGTTTTAAATACTTTTTCTACATCAGAAATAGTCGTCCCTTGTAGAATTGCTGGCGTCACTGAATCAAATACTAGATGGGCTAGTAATTCTGGAACATCTATATGCTTTTGGGTCAAACCTCCTCTAAAAACATTATCGGAGTTCGCCATCAATTCCATATTTACACCTTCCAAATAGGCATGCGGAATGCCTGCTGCCTGAAAAATACCATCTCCTTTTTTGATATTTACCAAATTGAATAAGTAGATAGAAAAAATACCTCTATCAAAATGTCCATCTATCGTATAATCTACAAATGCTTGTGCTGCCCAATAGTCCGCTGATGCTTTAGCTAGTTCCTTTTTTTCATGCAACGGTTTTAACCTTTTCCATAAGGGAGCTAATAATTTATCAACTTCCGTTTGTGGCATTTCCATAATCGTTTTGTACAATTGGAAAATACTGTTTTCAGCAAAAGCTGTTTTCAAAGATGCAAACGCTGGAATCTCTAGCACCTCTTGAATCGCCTCGATAGATTTAAAACCATGAAGTAACCAAAAATTAGTCAAAGCAACCATCACTTCTGGTTTGTGGTTATCATCTCGATAAGTTCGATTGGGGGCAGTAACAGCAATATCTGTTTTACTTTCTTTAGCAAATCCGATTTCCGCTGCTTTTTTAGTTGGGTGAGATTGAATAGACAGCATGCTATTCACATCCAAAACTTTAAAAAGAAAAGGTAATTTATTATTAAAATCGGCCGCTGCTTTTTTTCCTAGCTTGTTCGCAGGTGCTTTTTTTATCAAATCGGTCAATTCTATCTCTCCATCAACCGTCTCCACTTTAGAAATACCTTTTATATGCGTTCCCATCCAAAGTTCAGCAAATGGTGCTTGTTCCTTATTGATTACATTTAATAGATTTGGAATAAATTTCGTTCCACCCCAAGCATAATGCTGCACGACTCCTTTTAATTTGTAAATTGACATAAAATGCTTTTGATTATCGACAACTGTTCATCATCTAGATTTACCATAGCATTGATTCTACCATTTAGATATTTAAGTTCATTTAGAAAAATGACTTAGTTGTTCTTAAATGTCTATATGGTAAAATAAGTCTAGCTAGGTTAAGTACTGAGCAGTTACGATTGTTGATTTTTAGAATAAACGATTAAAGCATTTTACTTAGTGCATTAATGATTGGTTGCGTTTTTGGTAGGGCTAAGCTGCTGCTTGGTTTTATAAGCACTTTTTATTGGGAAAGAAGATTTTCATATAATTGCCAAGCGGGAGCTTGGCACTACAAATAAAAAAAGCCCCAAGAAGGAGCTTATTTGTTGCTGTGAGAGAAGGATTCGAACCTCCACGAAGTGGTTAGCTATAGCACAGAGAAAAGATTGTGGTCAACCCAATATGCTACGTTTATCCCGCACCTTCACCCCCGAGACAGGAGGGCATGGCTGCCAATTTCATCACCTCACAGTATTGGTAATTTTGATATTTCTAAATAATGTCAATAAATCAACTTTTTAACTTGTACATTACTTAGTTTCAAAAGTGGCTGTAAGAGAAGGATTCGAACCTTCACGAAGTGGTTAGCCTTTCCAAAATAAATCGGAACGTTTATCCCGCACCTTCACCCCCGAGACAGGAGGGCATGGCTGCCTAATTTCATCACCTTACAGTATTAATAATTTTGATAAATGCAATAAATTAATTGGCTAACTTCTTAGCCTAAAATTATCGCTATTTCAAAAGTGGCTGTGAGAGAAGGATTCGAACCTCCACGAAGTGGTTAGCCTTTCCAAAATAAATCAGAATGTTTATCCCGCACCTTCACCCCCGAGACAGGAGGGCATGGCTGCCTAGTTTCATCACCTCACAGTATTTCAAATATTAAGAACAACTTTTAGTTCTTATTGATGATACAAAATTAATAGGATTCAGCAATAGGTGCAAATTTTCTAAACATTTTTTTAAAAATTTATGAATTTTTTAATCAAATCGCACTTTTATTGACAAATCATCAAAATCCATAAAATTTAAAAACCGATTTTTAGAAATTTTTTAAAGCTAAATTCATTCATTTCAATAGGATGCCATAAAAAAGAAAAACCTTACTTCAAGCACATATAGCTGAAATAAGGTTTTTCTATATTTAGAACCAATATTAGACAATCTCAAATTAAACCGTCATAATATCTTTATCTTTTGCTGCCACTAAGGCGTCTATATTTTTACTAAATTTATTCGTCATTTCTTGTACATTTTCTTCTTCCTTTTTTCCTGAGTCTTCTGGATAGCCATTTTTCACTGCTTTTTTAATCGCTTCCATGCCATCTCTTCGTGCATTACGAACACTCACCTTTGCCTCTTCTCCTACTCCTTTTGCTCTTTTACCAAGCATCTTTCTGCGCTCTTCTGTCAATGGTGGAATAATGATTCTAATTAACTCTCCATCATTCATTGGGGTAACCCCTAAATTTGCCTCAAAAATAGATCGTTCGATCGGGGCTAACATCGCTTTTTCCCAAGGCTGAATGGTCAAAGTTCTAGCATCTGATTTGCCAACATTAGCGACTTGCTTTAGTGGAGTTGGACTACCGTAGTAATCAACCATTAGGTCACTCACCATTGCAGGCGATGCCTTTCCTGTATTAATTCTAAGTAATTCCCTTTTTAATCTTTCAATGGCCTCGCTCATATTTTCTTGAGCAATTTCTAAGGACATTTCTAATTCTTCATCCATTTTTTAAAATTTCATTAAATAAAATAGTTGCCAATGGTTATTTCAACTATTTAATAATCAAACCATTTAACAACTTTAAAAATTGTATACTACCTCTTTATCCTTCACCTCTATTTCTTTAGTTTTTTCTAATTTTTTAATAATTAAATCAATATTTCGATTGACATCTGCATTATTATATTGTAACAAAATATAACTCTTTAAGGCATCAATCGCTGCTGGTCTATTGCCAGACATCACTAAACGCTTAATCGTCTCTCTAGCAATCCGCTCTGATAATTGTTGATTTTGTGGTGAAACAACAGCAGCCTTAGGCTTTTCTATGGTGTGTACACCATTCGTTCTTTCCATGTTGTGAACTGCTACTTCTGACTTTTCCAGTATCACCGCTTCCTTTTCAACTATTTCTTCTACGTCTTCTTTCTCCTTTTTTGACCAGTTTATGTTGTTTAGGTCACTTGTATGCTCGTTTTGGTCTTTATTTCCCATCACTCTTACCGCACTTCGGCCCAATTCATTTAAGTAAGCAATGATTGAATCAAAAGCAGGATCTTCAGAAATAATAGCAAATTCTATGTCTTCATCAATCTGTTCATGCGCTAGTCCTAAATGAAAACTTAGAAAGTGACAAGTCGTTCTACTCGTCTCTCCAGCAATAGGTACCCACTGTACACTTTCTCCTAACTTTTGGAGTTGTTGTACCAAAACAAAAGGTATCGCTTTTTCTTCCTTATTTACAAACACAAATACTTTATCACAAACTTGCTCTAGTTTATCGAACTTAATTTTCTTTAAATCATCAAATCCAATAAAAATAAATCTACTGTAGTCTTCACTGTTCATTCGAGGTGTCTTTAAATGCTGGTTAATAATTGTCTTAAGTTTCTCAAGTAGTAATAGTCTGTTGCCGTATTTTTAAGGGGCGACTAAATTAAATGAAATCGGTAGGCTTTCCAAATAGTTTGGGAAGAAAATAAAAATTCATTTTTTCAGCATATTTTAAATAAAAATACTGTATGACAGATGGTATTTTTTTCGTTTAGATCTACCCTCCAATTTTTACTCTTCGTCCTGATTTTTTTTCCTTTCATATTTCATTTTCGACAAAGGATAATCTCTGTTTTTGTTTCTGTAACTGGCTCCTTTGTATAATCGTTATTACGAACCTTTGGTTGCAAATAAGTAAATATATTCCATAACCTTTCATCCATTCAGACCTGTAAAACTTTTCTTTTTCATCCGAAATGAGCAGTTCTATTTGCTAATCCCTGTTTTTATCATTCATATTTTAGGTAAATAATTATTAGAGCTCAAAAAAAATCTCCTAAATTGCAGTTCAATTTATCTAGATATCCACAAAAAGTATTTTCAAAGTATTCAATAAACATGGAAAATCAACCAAATTCCCACCATAATGTAGAAACAGAATTAAGCCGTGATTTGGGCTTGACTACTGCACTTGCTATTGGAATTGGGACAATGATTGCTGCTGGTATTTTCACTCTATCTGGTTTAGCTATTAGAAATGTAGGTTCTGCTGCGATTTTAGCTTTTTTATTAGCTGGAATTGCCGCTACATTTACCGCCTTAGTTTATTGTGAATTTGTATCTATTTACCCTCGAACGGGAGAAGGCTATTTATATGCTCGAAAGACTTTTCCCGCACCTTTGGCTTATTTCGTCGGATGGGCTTTGTTTCTAGGCTATACTTCTTCTTGTGCTTTTTACATTGCAAGTTTATCTACTTATTTCAATGAGTTTATCTGGCATAGTCCAATAGAGTCACTCTCAGGTATAATTATTCTAATTGGACTCACCTTTCTCAA
Source organism: uncultured Saprospiraceae bacterium (assembly GCA_937924145.1). Lineage (GTDB taxonomy): Bacteria > Bacteroidota > Bacteroidia > Chitinophagales > Saprospiraceae > JAFMDF01. The sequence continues at coordinate 22,522 of CALDTJ010000070.1, read as the reverse complement.
TATAAAAGGAACAGAAGAAAGTGGGAAATTTCAAATCGTTGTCACAGCCGCAAAAGTATTACTACTGTTATGGTTTATTAGTGGAGGTATTAAATTTATTGAAATTGATGAAGTTATCAATCGATTTAGCACTGATATAGTTGCAATTGGCTCTACCGCAGCAATGGTATTTATTACCTTTTTTGGGTTCTCTGCCATAGCAGCTGCCGCAGGAGAAGTTAAAGATCCTGTGAAAACAATTCCTAAGGCTATTTTTATCTCAATGGGTGTTGTAACGGCACTATACACAGCAGTAGTCTTAGTCGTTTTATTCGCTGATATCACAGAGTATTCAGAAGCATCAATGGGAGAAGCGGCTAAGAAATTCTTAGGTTTCTTCGGAGGGTATGTGATTATCGCTGGAGCTATATTTTCTATGATTTCTGCCTCTAATGCATCTATCATGGCGGGGTCAAGAGTGATGTTGTCCATGAGTCAATTAGGCCATTTACCAGAAGAAGTTGGCACAATTAATAAAAAAACAAAGACGCCTATTATATCTGTATTTTTAGTGGGCGGAGCGATTCTAATTTTTTCTTTAATTCTTAATTTGGAGGACTTGACGACTTTTGCTAATACTGTTTTGTTATTAGCCTTAGTCTTGGTCAATATTGCCTTGATTATCCATCGAAAAAAGTTTCCCGATATGGAACGGCCTTTCAAAGTTCCATTGGTTCCGCTTATTCCAATCTTGGGTATTTTGGCAAACTTCTATTTAATCTTTCAGATGTTTAGCAATACGCTACCTTTCTTTTTGGCGATTGCTACTTTACTATTAGGTATGTTAGGTTTTCTAGCCTGGAAAGGTTCACAAACCGCAGAGGCATCTATCAAAGGTTCAGCGTCTCATGTGGCGCATAGTCAAGGTAGAGGAACTATTGATAAAAATAAATTCAGGATTTTAGTCCCTATTGCTAACCCTACTACGACTCAAAGCCTAATTCGAATTGCTACGTCGATTGCCAAAGAAAGAGGAGGAGAGTTATTATTATTAAAGATAGTTACTGTTCCGGATCAAGTCCCCTTGACGAGCTATGATGAAACTTCTATAGAAAAAGAACAGATCGCTTTAAAGCAGGCTCGAAAATTTGCTGAAGACCTAGGCGTCCCTGCTCATACGCTAGTACGGATTGGCTATAATATTGCTCGTGCTGTCTTAGAAACTTCAAGTGACCGATTTTGTAATTTAATTATTTTGGGCTGGAAAGGGCATTCGACTAATAAGGAAAAAATATTAGGGACTATTACGGATGATGTGGTAACACACGCAAAGTCGGATATTATGTTAGTAAAATTAGTAGGAGATTCCCCCATCAAAAATATCCTATTACCAACAGCAGGTGGAGAACATGCACAATGCGCTGAACAGTACGCTCATTCTTTGGTAAAATCAAATAATGGCGTTTTAACAGTCTGCCAAGTTGTATCTGATAGTTCTACTGCCGAACAAGTTAGCTTTAGTAAAAATAATTTAGAGAAAGCGATGAATCGCCTTGGAGAAAAAGAAAATATTAAACTGGCTCAAGAATTAATTAATCATTCCTCGATTGCAGAAGGGATTGCAAATGAAGCCAATCAACATGATGCTGTAATGATTGGTGCAGCAGGACAGAGTATTTATCCACAAATTCTATTCGGTAATATTCCTGAAGAAATTGCTAAGCAAACAAATAAAACAGTAATTGTAGTTAAACACTATCATCGAGTCAGAGCTTTACTTGGAAAAGTGATTGGTGAATAAAATAATATAAACAAGGAGCATGAACGTTGCTTTAATTAGTCATGAATAAATAATCAATTATCGTCATTCATTGACACATCCTAAAAAATACTAAAGACACCTTATATTATATAGGTTGCCTAATATATTGGTAATTAAAAACTTTATCAAAAAATAAATGTTTATTTTTTTTATAAAAAAACTACAAAAAGTTTTGTTTTACTAAACAAATCATTTATTTTTGTGGAAGTGAAATCAAATAGTTGATTTTACGACCTCTTCAAACTAATTTAATTAAGTTTTAAAATACTGCTGATAATGTCTAAAGAAAAAGAAAATAAACTAAAAGCCCTCCAATTAACTGTTGATAGATTGGAGAAGACCTATGGAAAAGGGACTGTCATGAGACTTGGTGATAAGCAAGTCGTACAAATAGACACTATTCCTACGGGTTCTTTAGGATTAGATATTGCACTTGGCGTGCAAGGCTTCCCTAAAGGAAGAGTTGTTGAAATATATGGTCCAGAATCTTCTGGTAAAACAACTTTAGCAATCCATGCTATTGCTGAGGCACAAAAACAAGGCGGTATTGCTGCTTTCGTTGATGCAGAACACGCATTCGATCGTTTTTATGCAGAGAAGTTAGGAGTAGATGTAGACAACTTATTGATTGCTCAACCTGATAATGGAGAGCAGGCATTAGAAATCACAGAAAATTTAATTCGTTCTGGTGCGATTGATATTATTGTAGTGGATTCTGTTGCTGCTTTAGTACCAAAGGCGGAAATCGAAGGTGAAATGGGAGATTCTAAAATGGGTCTACAAGCTCGTTTGATGTCTCAGGCACTTAGAAAACTTACGGCTATTATCGGTAAAGCAAATACTTGTTGTATTTTCATTAACCAATTGAGAGAGAAGATTGGAGTAATGTTCGGTAATCCAGAAACAACTACGGGTGGTAATGCTTTGAAATTCTATGCGTCTGTTCGTTTAGATATTAGAAGAAGTGGTGCGGCTATCAAAGATAAGGAAGGAAATGTGGTCGCAAATCACGTAAAAGTGAAAGTGAAGAAAAATAAATTGGCTCCTCCATTCAGAGAGGCTGAATTTGATATTACCTATGGAAAAGGTATTTCCAAAGTAGGTGAAATTGTTGACTTGGGTGTAGAGCATGATATTATCAAAAAGAGTGGTTCTTGGTATGCTTATAATGATGCTAAGATTGCTCAAGGTCGAGAATCTGCGAAGACCTTCATGGAAGACAATCCAGAAGTAGCATTGGAGATTGAAGGTTTAATCAAGGCAGCTATTCTTGATTTAACCGTTGAAGAAGAACCAACGCCAACGCCAGAAGTAGTGGCTGAAAAAGCTTAGTAAAACAATTTTACTACTCTATAAAATAAAAGCTCAAACAAATTAATTTTTGTTTGAGCTTTTTGTTTTCCAGAAATATCAATTAAGCAAATGACTAAGCCTTAGCCCGCTTTTTCTTTAGTATATCACCGAATAGCCCTTCATTTAGAGCATTCATAGCTTTTACTTTATATTTAGAATCTACTAAAATCGAAATATTGCTACGACTACCACCTGAAGAAATCATTCTAATTGGAATCTTCGTAAGTGTGTTGATTACTTTTGCGGCTATTCCTGCTTCTGTGTGTTTAAACTCACCTGCTACACAAATAATCGTCTGCCCTTTATCAACCTCTACTTCAGCAAATTTCTTTAATGCTTTTACTATAGCCTTCAATTTCGTATTGTCATCAATCGTTAATGAAACTGCCACTTCTGAAGTAACAACCATATCAATAGACGTCTGAAACTCCTCAAATACTTCAAAAATCTTTTTTAAGAACCCATAAGCATTTAACATCCTTGAAGACCTAATCTTAATAGCTGTAATATCATCTTTTGCGGCAATAGCTTTCACTCGCTGTGGTGTACGAGTAACTACCTCAGAAATTACCGTTCCCTTTGCTTTAGGTTCCATGGTATTTAATAACTTAACTGGAACGCCAGATTTCTGGGCAGGTAAAACACAAGAAGGGTGTAAAATTTTCGCACCAAAATAGGCCAATTCCGCTGCCTCCTCAAAAGAGAGTTCGTGAATAGGGAAGGTGTCCTTTACGACTCTAGGATCTGTATTGTGCATCCCGTCAATATCTGTCCAGATTTGAATCTCAGTTGCTGGTAGTGCTCCCCCAATTAAGGTAGCCGTATAATCACTTCCTCCCCTTCTCAAGTTATCAATCTCCTCCTTATCATTCATACAGATATATCCTTGAGTGATATACAACTGATGCTTCCCTGACTTAACTAATGTTTTTCTAAGTTTCTTAGCTATATATTTAAGATCAGGCTCTCCATCTGTCGTCTTCATGAAATCTAAGGCAGGAATTAACGTAGCATTTAGCCCAATTTCTTGGGTGTAGTAGAGAAATAAATGAGTCGAAATTAGTTCTCCTTGTGCTAAAATAATTTTAGCATCTGCTTCACTAAAGTTTTTCGATTTGAAAGAACGAAGTAAATCAAAGACTTCTCCAATTAGCTTCTTTGCCTTTTTAATGGAACTATTTTTAGCATATAGTTGCTCTATAAAAGGATAGTAACTAGCCTCCAATTTTTCTATTAGCTTGTGAGCTGCCTTTTTTCCTTCTTTTTTATAAGCTGTATGAATCTCAACTAAACTATTTGTTGTTCCCGAAACTGCAGAAAGCACAACTATTTTCTCAACACCATCATTTATCAGTTTGGCAATATGCTTCATCCGCTCTGGTTTGCCAACTGAGGTTCCTCCAAATTTTAATACTCGCATTTTTAATTTTAATAAATTAGACAATATGTTATTACCTAATTTGGTCTTGTAGCTCCCACAAATTATTCAGAAAAATTAATGGCAGAGCTGTTTTGGTTGGTATAGTATAAAACAAAAGACCCGAACTTTTGGAAAGCTCGGGTCTTTTGATGTATTATTGATTATTAAATAAGCATATACAGAAAATTCTACCCGAGATCATGTTTACCCGTGCGTTTTGTTTTTTTGTATGTGTACTTTTTACAAATCATATCGCAAAGATAATCGTATTTTAATAAAACTCAAACGCTACCTTCATTATCTAGCATTTCGAGACAGAAGATTATCTTTACAAAAACAAAAATGGAGGTTATAATATGAAATACGAATGGTTACTTTTTGATTTAGATGATACACTCTTGAACTTTAGTGTATCCGAACATTTTGCCTTAACTCAAGCATTAGCTAAAGTTGGAATTGATTTTCAAGCAACTCACTTGGAAATTTATGAACGCATTAATCGCAAATGTTGGGATGACTTCGAGGCTGGTATTTTACCACAGTCGGCAATTAATCATACCCGTTTTAGTCGTTTTTTAATTGCAATGAATTTGCAAAAAGAAAATCCTACAGAATTTGGTAATTACTATTTAGAGCAATTATCCGAAAAGGCAGTGTATATGAAAGGTGCTGATACATTACTAGAAGAACAATACGGAAAATACAAACTAGGGATCGTAACTAATGGCTTAAAACAAGTGCAAAGGCCCAAACTGAGGAAAAATAACTTAGCTCATTACTTTAATATTATCGTGGTTTCTGATGAAATTGGTGTTTCAAAACCAAATACATCATTCTTTGACCATGCTTTTAGGGAAATGAATTTTCCTGATAAAGAAAAGGTATTAATTATTGGAGATAGTTTAAATTCTGATATTAGAGGGGGGCATAACTATGGTATTGATACCTGCTGGTATAATTTCAAAAAGAAACAGAACACCATTAATTTAAAACCAACATTCGAAATTGACGACTTAAATCAGCTAAAATCCTTAAATATAATATAGACTCGAAGCAAACTATCTTTTAATTAGAGAGGTTTGTAGAAGAAGTATAAATTTATACGAATTAAAACCTAGTATTGTATTTATGATTCAGCATAGACTAATTCAAATTTTATTAATTCCTTTTTCCTTGCTTTACGGCTTGGGTGTTAGTCTACGTAATATTGCCTACAAATACAAATTACTAAAAGGTGTTGAATTTAATATCCCGATTATATCGGTTGGCAACCTAACGATAGGTGGAGCAGGAAAAACACCACATATCGAATATCTAATTCGATTATTGAAGGACTATATCAATGTAGCCACTTTAAGTCGGGGCTATGGTAGAAAAACTAAAGGTTTTTTGTTAGTTAAACCAAACCATACTTCGGAGGAAGTCGGAGATGAACCATTACAATTCAGAAGAAAATTTCCTAACATCTTAGTTTCTGTAAGTGAAAATAGGACTTTTGCTATTCCTCAATTACTGATGGACAAACCCGATTTACAAGCAGTGCTATTAGATGATGCTTTCCAACATCGAAATATAGATCCGGGATTAAATATTCTCCTGACCGAGTATCAACACCCTTATACTAAAGACTTTTTACTACCATCAGGAAGATTGAGAGAATGGTCCTCGGCAGCACAAAGAGCCGATATTATTATCGTTTCCAAATGTCCTCGCACATTGAGCGAAATGGAACGACAGCAAATGACTGCCGAGCTAGAGCCACTTAATTATCAAAAAATCTATTTTTCTTATTATAGCTATCAAAAGCCATATTATATTTTCAATCCTATTTACAGGGCTCCTTTAAATCCTGAATTGAATATTTTGTTAATTAGTGCCATTGCCCGAACAGAATATTTGGTAGAATACCTAGAAGAACAAGTTGATTCTGTTCGAGTCTTACAGTATGAGGACCATCATTATTTTACTAAATATGATGTTTCTCAGTTGAAACGGAACTTTGAATTGATAGATAACCCAAACAAGATTATTTTAACGACAGAAAAAGATGCCATGCGATTGGAATTGCATCGACCGTATTTAATCGAACATAAATTGCCCGTTTTTGTCTTACCTACAGAAGTTGCCTTTCATGGAGAAGATGGAGAAGCGTTTAGTAAACTAATCCAACAATTTCTATTAAACTTTAGAGTTTAAATTCCTTAAATTGGTTTAGCAAAATGAAACAAAAAAAATAAATGCAGCATTTCATTTTTTTTAAAGAATAAAAAGGTTTCACAAATAATATAAATTTTAACACTTAGGGCTTTTCCGAATTCTCGTCGATGCCTACCACTTATTAAATATTTTTTACACTTGCCCTTTTTTTGTTATCCAAATCACTTTTTTAGCCTTGTTTATTCTTTTAAAAGGCTATAACTTTCGGATTCATAAGGGAATAGATAATATAAAAAAGTTAAATTACTTCTAATTCGACGACCTTTTATTTTATCAAATTTCTCAAACTTGACAAAAGCAGATTGTTTTTTGACAGAACTTTCTGGAATAGCATTTTCTTCAAAGATTCAAAAGAAAATGGATTTAGTAATCTACACGAACTAATTCATTTTCAAAAAAATTATTAGTTCTCAATTATTTTACGTCACAGCTTGCGTGCGGTTAGTTGTGTAAAATAATAGACAAAACTGATAAAAAATCATACTTACGTACCGTCAGTATCCTATGTTAGACGGACAAAAACACATCAATCAATCGCAACTAAATGCGTCATTTGTCAATTGTATTGACAGATTATTTTAGCTTGCAAACACACCGAATCTAAGATCCTGTTTCTGATGCAAAGTCAGAACTATCTGAAAATCACATGATTATCAGATGGAAATGCTAAATTCCGACAGGAAAAAAATTCAAAAAAATACACAAAGTATCATTAGGTCTGTTATCTTTGTGCTAACTTCTGCACTATGCAACAAAAAAAAATACAATATCTATGTTTTTAGCATAGAGTTTGTAATACCTTTAAATGTAATACGAAAGCGTATTATTTTCTTAGTTTAAAGAGTATATTCTGTGCAAACTCCAGAATTACTCACTATTCATCATGGGTCTCAATATTAGATGCTACATACCAAAATTATTTTTTAAATTTTTTAGTACCCATAATGTTAATAGGTAAAACACAAGTATGGAAGTAACAACAACAAATTTATCCCCTCAGGCAAAGGCTGATTATGGTCTTGTCCTGCGCGCCATTGATGGCGATCAAAGAGCATACGCAAAATTAATGGACCGCTACCGCAATTCTATTTACCACATGATGTATAAGATGGTAAGTAATCGCGAAGATGCGGACGACTTAACATTAGAAGCTTTTGGAAAAGCTTTTAATAAGTTGGCTAGCTATACACCTAGGTACGCATTTAGTACTTGGTTGTTTAAGATTGCCATTAACAACTGTATCGACTACATTCGTAAAAAAAGATTACATCTTTTATCTATCGATGATCCAATCGAACCAGGAGGTGACCACGATTATTCCAGCAACCTTAAGGCGAGTTCTTTAGATCCTGAAGAAAAGTTTATTCGGGCACAAAGAGTCAAGTTAATGCGAGACATTCTACAAAAACTTAATTTGAAATATCGTTTGATGATCGAATTACGCTTTTTTGAAGAATTAAGCTATGACGAAATTGCTAAAGAATTGGATATTCCTCTTGGTACTGTAAAGGCACAATTATTCAGAGCTAAAGAAATTTTATATAATTACTTACAGCAACCTGGCGCAAGTGCTTATTTGGAATCAACCAAAAGACGTGTTCGCAGAAAAGCGAAAGCAAAAGCAATGGCTAATTAAATCTTACTTAGAAAGTTAGATTTTGATTAAACAATATAAGTGAAATTATTTTCACTAAGAACCTCCAAGTTTTCGCAAGCTTGGAGGTTTGCTATTTTAGAGAGAATAAGAAAAATAATCACCTACCAGACTGATTGATGGGCAAGTTTATCAAAGTAGTTGAATAAACTTGTCGATTGATGCTTACAAATTTCAAACCGCCTCTAAATCTTTAATAATATGAAAATTTTAATGGTCTGCCTTGGTAATATTTGCCGTTCTCCTTTAGCAGAAGGGATCATGCTCCGTAAAATAAAAGCCCACCAGCTAGCATGGGAGGTGGATTCGGCAGGAACAAGTGGTTGGCATGAAGGGGCGTTACCAGATAGAAGATCTATTGCTGTAGCAAAAGCACATGGTATAGACATTACCGATCAGCGCTCTCGGCAGTTTAAACATATTGATCTAGATAACTTTGATTTGGTTCTTGCGATGGATAGTTCTAATTACTCCAACATTATGCGCTTAGCTAACACAGATAAACAGAAAGCCAAAATTCACTTAATTCTTAATTTTCTATATCCTAACGAAAATAGGGCTGTACCTGACCCTTATTATGAGGGTGGTTTTGAGAAAGTTTATCAAATGTTGGACGAATCTTGTGAAAAAGTAGTGCAAAGTTATATTTAAAAATAAATATATTTACTTACTAAGTTTTAGTAAAAGGATACTGCCGTAATCTTTTTTTTAAAAAAATACCGAATTATTTTATTTCATCTATTTTAATATGTATCTGGAGTTATTAGAAAAATAATAATTGTATACTTTATTCTATCCTACTTAAATCATTAATAAACAATTATTTATATATTAAAAAATGCTCAAAAAAAATTATTAGAAGATAAAATTTTGTTTATTTTTTAAGAATTATTTAAGAAAAAAATTTAAAAAGTGTACCTATCTCCAAAAATGTTCCGTCTAAACCATATTGCTGAACCTTTGATTTAGCAATCTCAACACACAACAAGTCTTCACACCCCTTCGAGTTAGAGTAAAAAATCTTGTACTTGTTTGTTACCTTTGTAAAAAAATGTAACTAAAGTACAAACCAAGTTCTTTTGGAGAAGTCATTACATAAGAATAAGATGAAATTATCGGATGAAGAGCTCATTCGTCAATACCTAGAAACTCAAAATTCAAGGTACTTTGATCAACTTTATACAAAGTATGCTACTAAAGTCTTTAGCAAATGTATCTCCTTATTAAAAGAGGAGGCAGCAGCTCAAGATGCCATGCAGGATATTTTCTTAAAGATTTTTCTAAACCTTTCTAAGTTTGGAGGAAAATCTAAGTTTTCTACTTGGGTTTATTCTATTACCTATAACTATTGTATAGACCTCATTAGAAAGAAGAAAAAAGTTGGAAGTATTTTTTCGGATGAAATTGAGAATGCACCCGACCTTGCCGAGGAAGTGCCTGATAGTGCTTTACTAGAAATGGAGGTTAAGAAACTTAAGGTGGTTCTGGAAAAAATTCCGGTTGGAGATAAAGCAGTCCTATTAATGAAATATCAAGATGATATGTCCATTAGGGAAATCTCAGATTCTTTAGGTAAATCAGAGAGTGCCATTAAAATGAAATTAAAACGAGCTAAACATAAAGCTCAAAAAGTATACGAAGAAACCTTTAAACATCGCTCTTTATAGGCGGACAAATTTCAATATGAACTAATTCATAGCGTTTTCTAAAATCGATTTATCATGAATAATTTTCAAAGACTGGAAGAAGAAGAATTTGAACATTTACCAAATATTCCTTTAGGCGTTGCTCACAATGTCCATAATAGCTTGGATAATATGAGAACTATGGGTAATATGGTAGATTTGTACATTACAAAAATTGTAGATGTTTTTGTAATGATGACAGGGGGAAATGTAGAACGCCCTAATAATGGTTTTTCACATACTAGTGGTCATGGATCACCAACAGAACCAGATAGTGGTATTCCTGGTGGCCCTGCTGAAGGCTAAAATATCTACACAAAAAACACCAAAAAAACTCTAAAACCAACATACTATTTTTATAAATGGAACTTTTATTAGATTTACTACAACAACTTAAGGAGTTTCTCCCAAATTTAATTTTTGCTCTGGTAATTTTTATAATCGGTTGGATTATATCTAAATTAGTAGCAAAAGCTATTAAGCGAATATTGGCATCTCTTAAGATAGACGAACTGGCTTACAAGCTAAATGATATTGATATCGTTCGACAGACTAATATAAAAATATTGCCTAGTGCTGTAATTAGCAAAATCATCTATTATATTTTGATGTTGATGACCATTTTGGTAGCAACTGAAAATCTAGGTGTAGAGGCAATAACTAATTTACTAACTGATTTTATTGGATACTTGCCAAAATTATTAACAGCTCTGATATTTTTTGTAGTAGGTCTTTTAATTGCAGATGCAATTAGAAACGTGGTACTGACTGCTTGCCGATCGTTAGGAATACCTTCTGCTAAAATTATAGCAAGTGTAGTTTTCTATTTTCTATTCCTTTCTGTAGCTATGAGTGCCCTTGACCAAGCTGGTGTTAGAACTGATTTTCTAAAGTCTAATTTGATGATTGTCATCGCTGGAGCGGTCGGTGCATTTGCTTTCGGTTATGGTTTAGCTTCAAAAGGTATGATGACTAATCTACTGGCGTCTTTTTATGCTAAAGGAAAATTCATTGTCGGCGATACGGTTACAGTTGATGGTATCAAAGGAGAATTGGTGGAAATGGATAATACCTCGTTTACTTTGAAGACCAATACTTCAAAAACGGTGTTCCCTTTAAGTAAACTAACTGAAAAAGGAATTGAAGTTCACTAATATATTTGCACTCTAACAATAGAAAAATAACCTCATTGAACTTAAGTAAAAGAATTGTTCAGTTAGCTACAAATAAATAAATTATATATATATTTGCGGCTGACAAACACTATATTAATTAATTTATTATAGTAAAAAAAGGATTTACTGGTTTCCTTTTTTCTATCAAAGTAAATATTTTTACTCACATAAGATTTTATTAGCTCAATAGTGGCAAACTATTTCTTACACTATTGTATCTGTTATTCTAAATTTAAAAATCAAAAAATGAAAAAGTTTTTATCATTTGCGCTATTTGCTATTTTAACTGTCTGTAGCTTACAAGCTCAATCTCTTGATGAATTAAAAGCTAAAAAGGCTGACTTAGAGGCTAAGCAAGCAGCAGAACAGGCGAAGGCTGATGCTTTCAATGGCGAAATTGGAGATCTTAAAAGTCAAATTGAAGTTTTATCAGGATGGCAAACAGGTTTAACTGGATTAGTTGGTCTTAACTTGGGTGGTTCCAATAATTGGGTTGCCAATGCTAACCGAAACAGTTCTTTCTCGAACATGAATCTTGGTGTTAATGCTTTTGCCAATATTATAAGAGAAAAATTCTTTTGGAGAAATACTCTTGTTTCTAATATCGGTTGGCAAGGACTAGACAACAATACACAAGACAAGACTTCTGGTACAGGTTTCTTAAACGATAGAAACGTTGATGCCTTAATCGGAACATCTTTGTATGGATATAGACTTAATCAGGATATTGCCATTTCTGCTCTGGGAGATTTAAACACTTCCGTTTTTAGTTTCCTTAAACCAGGTACATTTAACGTAAGTTTAGGAGCAACAATTACGCCTAGCAAAGTACCAAATTTAGTAATTGTTATTCATCCTTTATCTTATCAATTTGCATTTTCTGCTTTAGATGCAGTAAAAAGTCAATCTGCCTTGGGAGCGAAGTTAAAAGCTACTTATTCTTATAACTTGACCGATGGCATCACTTGGTCTACTAACTTTGGTGCATTTTTGCCATATAATAATGAGCGATTACCAATTCAGTACAATGACTTCAATAGCACTACTGGCGAAGATGTATTAATTATGGATGAGGCTACCTTATTCGAGTATACTTGGATCAATACTATTAACATCGCTGATGTTTGGAAAGGTATTGGTATTGGATTTACTTACGGTATCAGAGGCGCTAAATTTGAATTCCCTGATATTCAAACGTATAATGCGATTGGATTCACTTACGGATTCTAAGCAACTCTTAAATAACTAAAAAAAAGCCTACACTTATTAATTTAAGTGTAGGCTTTTTTTATGCTACCGAATGAAGTTTTATTTCATGATAAGACTTGGCTTATCGCAGAAATTAATTCAACCATCAAAAGATTATGCATCTACATTTGCGTAGTGTGCATTCTCTTCAATAAAGTGCCTTCTTGGTGGTACTTCATCTCCCATTAACATGGAGAAAACTCTATCCACTTCTATAGCATCTTCAATCGTTACTTGTCGCAAAATTCGCGTCTCTGGGTCCATCGTTGTATCCCACAATTGATCTGCATTCATCTCTCCTAGTCCCTTATAACGTTGGATCTTTACAGATGCATCATTCTCTCCTTTTCCAAGACTACTAACTGCTTGAGTTCTTTCTTCCTCGTCCCAACAATAAACAGAGTTCTTTCCTTTTTTAACCAAGTACAATGGCGGAGTAGCAATATAAATATAGCCTTGATCCACTAAAGGACGCATATAGCGGAAGAAGAATGTTAAAATCAAGGTTACAATGTGACTACCATCTACGTCGGCGTCACACATGATGACTATCTTGTGATAACGCAACTTATCTAGATTCAATGATCGTTCTCCGTCTTCTCCTTCTTCAATCCGTACACCTAGAGCAGTAAACATATTCTTGATCTCCTCATTTTCGTATATCCGATGTTCTAGCGCCTTTTCTACATTTAAAATCTTACCTCTTAGTGGCAGAATAGCTTGAAATACTCTATCTCTACCTTGCTTGGCAGTACCACCCGCCGAATCACCCTCAACTAAAAAGATTTCTGATTCTGCCGGGTCTTTAGAAGAACAATCTGATAATTTACCTGGTAAACCTCCTCCTGTTAGTACATTTTTACGTTGTACCATTTCTCTTGCCTTGCGAGCAGCATGACGAGCTGTAGCAGCTAAAATTACTTTATCAACGATTTTCTTAGAGTCTTTTGGATTCTCTTCTAGATAGTTTTTGATTGCCTCTCCTACTAGTTGAGAAACAATCGCTGTAACTTCTGAGTTTCCTAGCTCTCCTTTCGTCTGCCCCTTAAATTGAGGTTCTGGCACCTTTACAGAAACAACCGCCGTCAAACCTTCTCTAAAATCTTCTCCAGAGACATTGAACTTCAATTTCTTGAACATTCCATTATCTTCTCCATATTGCTTGAAGACTCTATTGACGGCTCTTCTAAATCCGTTTACGTGCGTCCCTCCTTCTCTTGTATTGATATTATTTACAAAAGAATATAAACTTTCCGCAAAGGAAGTATTATAATTCATTGCCACTTCAACTTCGACCCCTTCTTTCTTTCCTGTTACGTGGATAGGAGAAGAAATTAAAGATTGTCGATTTTCATCTAAGAACTCTACAAACTCAACTAATCCACCCTCAGAGTGAAAAGATTCTGTTTTGAAATTACCTTCTTCATCTTTTTCTCTTTCATCCGTCAAAGTCAAGGTCAAACCTTGATTCAAATAAGAAAGCTCTTTCATCCGAGCTGCTAGAATACCATATCTGTACTCTAAAGTTTCAAAGATTTCTCCATCTGGCTTAAAAGTAATGTAAGTTCCTCTTATGTCAGTCTTCCCCGTCTTTGTCACTTCAGTTTGTGGTATCCCTTTGCTGTACTCTTGCTCAAATATTTCTCCATTTCTATGAACCTGTGCTTTCAAATGAATGGATAAAGCATTTACACAAGATACCCCTACACCGTGCAAACCACCAGATACTTTGTAGGTATCTTTATCAAACTTACCACCTGCGTGCAATACCGTCATTACCACCTCTAAAGCTGACTTCTGCAACTTAGCGTGCATGCCTGTTGGAATACCTCTACCGTTATCCTTTACTGTTATTGAATTGTCAGTATGGATAATTGTATCAATGGTATCACAATGTCCTGCTAAGTGCTCATCAATAGAGTTATCAATAACCTCCCAAACTAGGTGGTGTAATCCCTTTGTATCGGTACTACCGATGTACATTCCAGGCCTTTTTCTCACTGCTTCTAATCCTTCGAGTGCCTGAATATTGTCCGCGCCATAATTGCCTTTTGACGCAGCTTTGTCCTTATTTTTTTCATTTTCTTCCATCCTGCAAAAATACACATTTTTTAGCTTTTTTTAAAAGAATATCCGTGTTAAACAAAGTCTAAAAAAGTAGCGAATAGACAATTTTAATTATCAAATATTTTCCTGTAAAATATTTTGCTTTTTAAATAGCCAACCTAGATACTAAACAACTGATTATCAATACATTACTGTAAATAAATTTTTATTTTCATTGAATCCTAAAAAATGATAAAAATCGACAATTTTTAATATTATTATCCAATCCTTACAAATATTCTAACCGACCAATATTTAAAAATAAATTTTGGCTATTTAATGTGTATTTTTGAAGAAAAAAATGAAACTTTCTACGTCTATAAAAGTCAGTAGCTTAGTAGCTCAAATTGGTTCAGGTAAAATTATTGGCAATGCCAACTTTTTAATTACTGGAATTAATGAAATACATAAAGTGGTAGTTGGAGATTTGACCTTTGTTGACGTAGAAAAGTATTATCAGAAAGCCTTAAAATCTGCCGCTAGTGTAATTCTTATCAACAAAGAAGTAGAGGTTCCAAATGATAAAATACTTGTTGTAGTAGACAATCCATTTGATATTTACAATAAATTAGTAAAGAAATACCGCCCATTCCAGCCATTGAATACGACCATTAGTGATACCGCAATCGTCCATCCTTCCTCTATTTTAGAACCTAATGTCATTTTAGGAAATCATGTTAAAATTGGCAAAAATTGCTACATTCAATCCAATGTGACGATTAGAGACTATACGACTATCGGAGATAACGTAACGATTGAATCAGGATCTGTTATTGGTGCAACTGCGTTCTACTATAAACCTACAGAGAATGGTTATCAGAAATGGCACTCAGTAGGCCAAACATTAATCGAAGATCATGTATCAATTGGCGCAGGGTGTACTATCTGTAAAGGCGTGTCAGGAGATACAATTATTGGCGCAGGTACGAAGTTAGATTGTCAAGTTCATATTGGACACGGGGTGGTCGTTGGTAAAAATTGTTTGATGGCAGCACAAGTTGGCATTGGTGGAAAGACGATTGTTGGTGATAATGTCATTCTGTATGGTCAGGTTGGTGTAGCTGCTCGACTCAAAATTGGTGACAACGTAACTGTTTTAGCAAAATCAGGCGTTACCAAAAATTTGAAGGCAGATAGCAATTATTTTGGCTACCCCGCAGGAGAAGTGAAACGAATGTATCGAGAATTAGCATCCCTGAGATCCTTACCCGATTTGATAAAGCGACTATATAAATGAGTTTAACCCCTTTCTTTCTTCTATATTTCGATATAAAACTTTCATTCATCGAACAAAAAATATATTTCTCTATTTTAACCTTACTTTTGTTTTGTAGCGTCAAGCTCCTGCTTGGCTAATTTACATTTGTTTATACACCAAGCAGGAGCTTGGTACTACTGGCACTACTGAAAATACTCGTTATCATGAATTTACTAGAAAATATAAAACAAGCCCTAAGTTCTGTCAGAGCTAATAAACTAAGAGCCTTTTTGACCTTAATGATTATTGCATTTGGTATCATGGCATTGGTAGGTATCTTAACAGCTATTGATAGCATTATTTTCTCTATGAGTGATAGTTTTTCTGGTTTGGGCGCTAACTCTTTTAAGGTTGTTCCTAAACGAGAAACCGTAAAGGGAAATAGAGGCGGGCGATTCACAAAAAGAGGAGAACCAATCACATTTAAACAGGCAATGACTTTTAAGGAGAGATATGATTTTCCTGCCACAATAACAGTATCATCCAGAGGAACATCTTTAGCAGAAGTGAGGTATGGAGAAGAAAAAACAAATCCTAATATTAAACTACAAGGGATTGACGAAAATGGGATTGATATCAATGCTTATGAAATAGAATTTGGTCGAAACTTTACTAAAACAGAAGTAGACAATGGTAATCGGAAGGCTATCCTAGGTGCTGAAATGGTTGATTTATTATTTGATAAAAAGGGAGAGCAAGCTATAGGTAAAATTATCTCAGTAGGTAATACTAAATATAAGGTTGTTGGTGTACTCAAATCGGAAGGGTCAAGTATGGGGTCGAATAGCGATAGAGCAGTCTATGTGCCTTTGCTAAACGTTAAACGGCAATACGGTACTTCTCGAACAAACTATGGGGTTACTGTAGCCGTAAAAAATGCCACTCAACTAGATGACGCCTCTTCCGCAGCTATAGGTGTTTTGAGAAATATTAGAGGATTAAAATTAGCACAAGAAAATGATTTTGATATAAGAAAAAGTGATGGTATTGTAGAAATTCTAAAGGAAAATACCGTCATGCTCCGTAGTGCAACCATCGCAATTGGTCTCGTTACCTTACTCGGTGCGGCAATTGGACTGATGAATATCATGTTGGTTTCTGTAACGGAACGGACTAGAGAAATTGGGGTCTGTAAAGCATTGGGAGCAACTCGACAAAATATCATGATACAGTTCTTGACGGAGGCAGTTGTTATTTGTCAGATGGGCGGAATCGTTGGTATTATTCTAGGGATTTTAATGGGGAATATCGTCACACTGGCGATTGGTGGAAACTTTTTAATTCCTTGGGCATGGATCATCTTAGGCTTTACTATCTGTATGATTGTTGGTTTGGCATCTGGTTTATATCCTGCCTTAAAAGCATCTCGATTAGACCCTATCGAATCTTTACGATACGAATAAAAATTAATTAAAAGTTTAGCATAAAAAACAGCCCGAAAGATGTATCTTTCGGGCTGTTTTAGTTTCCTTCAATATCTTCCTTCCTTTTATTACTTCATCGTAACTGTTCAGCACAATTTTGTGGAGACATCTCTTTTGTGGAATAGGATATGTGTTTAGCTAATAAAAGAGGTGTTTTCTCAAAAATCAGTGACCAACTATTCAGAAAACACTTATTTTTTGGCTAATCGCTTTTCCTAACCCTCAAAATAAATGTCTCCTGAACAGTCACATTTTATCAAAATAAAAATTACCAACTATGAAACGTACTTGGTGGAAAGAAAGCGTTATTTATCAAATTTATCCCAGAAGTTTTAAGGATAGCAATGGTGACGGTATTGGGGACCTTGGTGGCATTATTGAAAAATTAGATTACTTAAAAAACTTGGGTGTTGATATCCTTTGGTTAAGTCCAATTTTTAAATCTCCTAATGATGATAATGGCTACGATGTGAGTGATTATTGCGATATTATGGATGAGTTTGGGACGATGACTGATTTTGATAACATGCTTGCTGGGATTCATCAACGAGGCATGAAACTCATCTTGGATTTAGTCCCTAATCATAGCTCAGATGAGCATCATTGGTTTCAAGAGTCCAGAAAATCTAAAGATAATCCATATCGAGATTATTATTTCTGGGAAAAAGAACCGCCTAGTAATTGGACTTCTTTTTTTAGCGGCTCTGCTTGGGAATACGATGAACTGACCGAGGAGTACTATCTACACTTATTCTCAAAAAAACAACCTGACCTCAATTGGGAAAACCCTAAAGTAAGACAAGAAATGTATGATGTTATGCATTTTTGGTTTAAAAAAGGCGTAGATGGTTTTAGAATTGATGTATTGCCTTTTATCTCAAAACGATTGGATTTTCCGAATATAGATCCTAATAATTTTGACAAAGCAATCGTAGAAGTGTATGCGAATGGCCCACGTTTGCATGAATACTTGCACGAAATGAATCAAGCAGTCAGTACGAAATATGACATTATGACGATGGGAGAAGGCATTGGTGTAAAGCCTCATAATGCCTTAGATTATATAGATGAAGATCGGGAGGAATTGAATATGCTCTATCATTTTGATCACGCTACAATTAATTATGGTCAAGGTGGCAAATATGATCCTGTAGACTGGAAATTGAGTACGTTCAAACAAATTTTTACTGATTGGCATCATGCTGTAGGCGAAAAAGGATGGATTAATATTTTCTTGGATAATCACGATTTTCCAAGAATGGTTTCTCGTTATGGAAATGATGGAATTTACCGAACGGAATCTGCTAAATTATTAGCTACTTTACTATTAACCATGAGAGGTGCGCCCTGCATTTATCAAGGTAGCGAAATTGGTATGACGAATGTAACGTTCGAAACACTGGAAGAATATGACGACGTTGAAGTGGTGAATTTACACGCAGAATGGAAAGCTGCTGGAAAAGATACAACTCCTCTTTTAAAAGCCGTTCAGCAACAAGGCAGAGACAATGCTCGAACGCCTATTCAATGGAGCGATGCCGAAAACGGAGGATTTACAGATGGCACTCCGTGGCTAAAACTCAATCCTAATTATACCTCCATTAATGCTAAAACTGCTTTGGCCGATGAACAGTCCATCTTCTATTTTTATAAAAATTTATTGGCTTATCGAAAAAATACACCAACTTTAATTTATGGTGATTATCAGCTATTGGCTGCTGAGTCAGAGAAAGTATATGCCTACAGGCGATGGGATGAGGAGGGTGATTTTTTGGTTATCTTAAATTTTTCTGACGATCAATTATTCTCTTCTAACTTCGTGAATACTGATGATTACCAACTTTTACAATCTAATTATACGAATCGAAGTGTATTTTTGAGATCTTGGGAGGCAAGGATTTATAGGAAAATAGAGCTAATCTAAAAAAGTAATAATCCGTTGTCCTTCATTTATCAGTTGTATAAAAATCTACAACGGATTGATGAAGGACAACGGATTCGGACGTTGACTTAAAGTAATAAGTGATGAATCTCAATCATTTATAGAAATAACGCCAATTTTACTACGATTCGCTTTCCAAAGATTAAAATCTTGGTTATTGATAATGCCATTTCCATCTGCATCTGCAGGTAAATAAACATTGATAGCTGCACTATTTTGTTTCCAAAGGTTAAAATCTTGACTATTAATTACCCCATTCCCATCAAAATCACCAACATTCATCATAGATACATTTTGCTTAACTTTTTGTTGAGCTGTACCCAATGCAGTAGACTCAGCATTCGTAAAATCATAAAGTTTAGCATTATTATCAAATAGGTGAGGTGCATTACTAACAATCGGTAGATGACTCCGATGAAAAATAGCGATATAATAATTACCCACTGGCAAACTATTAAATTCTAATTCTTTATGCCCTTCGACATTTACTAAAAAACCATTCTTATTAATTAATACCGCCTTTTGATCTAAAATAGTTACCATATCATTTTCATCACGTAATTGCACCAACACCCAATCTACTATTTGATCTGGCATCTGCTCAATTGTTTCTGTGCCTTCATAAAAATAGGGCGCATTCCTGAAAGGCTGTTCCATTGGTAATAGATCATTATCTACTAGATAGGTACTCATCTGTTGTTGAACATTATCGTAACTGCCTTCTAAAAATAATTTGACGCTCGCGGCAGTATTGCTAAGATCAATAATAGGACAAGTCGTTTCCAAATACTCCATGGGTAAATATCGACTTATACAGTTAATTTCTGTACTGTAAGACATCTTGTGTAACCCTGCTGCTATTTCTTGCTCACTCAAATCTTTTTTCGCCTCTCCATTGCTGATGGAGTAATGCATAACGTTTTCTGAGCCAATAATGTGCCCAAGACCATGAGCATGCCCCAATTCATGAAGGACTATACTTTCAAAATCATACTGGCTTTCACTAGGTGAGCTGGCTGAAAAATTCCAAGTATAGTTAGCTGGTAGTAAATGATTAGGAGTGAATTGAATATCAAATTCCTTCAAAAACCAAAGTGTTTTATGTTCACTACAGGAACTACTGGCGACCGATTTGTATCGAGAGGTAGCTACTCCTAAGACCCCGTGAGGTAAGTTTTCACTGTATTGAATGATACAATTCCCGTCATTCGCAAAAGCGGTAGTTGTACCCGACTTGTCTAATTGAAAGTTAATACCTGTTTTGCATTGCCACTTATTCAGTGCTCTTTCAAAACTTTCCATTGCTTGACTGTCGGATAAAAAACCTTCCGTAGTGTTAACTTGTATAGTATAACCTCCATTTTCATTTCTATCCAAAAACTCTACTTGTTGACGTGTGTGCGTTTCAAAACCTCGATAAGTACTAAAAACAGGGTTAACCGTCCACTCAATAACGATTGGAGTATTTCCTACCAAGCTACCATTATTATGATGTACTTGTACGTAACCAGTACCCGCTTTAGGAGGGATTTTTAAACGAATTTCACTATCTGTCCAATAGACTAGATCAGTGGCATAGTTGGAACTAATAAAACCTAGTCCACCTGCATCTGTATTAGAAAATTGCACAACACCTGGCGTATCACCAAAACCATTACCTGTTATTACTAACTCCTCATCAACATCTGCTGTACCTCCATGAAAATGTGGAACTGTTTCTCCTAGTCCATTTTTTAAGGAAATAATACTTCTTGCTTTTGCCAGAGCCGATGAATTTTCTTTCAGTGTAAATAAATCTCCACTTGGGCGCTTGGCTACAAATTTTGTGATGGATTGAATTTTTCGTAATAAACTTTTCGCTGGTATTGGCCTTTCGCCAATATAGTCAACTAACTGGTTGTTTCGTTCTGGAAGAACACCTTGTATATGTGCATAAGTATGAAATCTCGGTATTTGATTAGACCGAGCTTGCGTATTATTATTTATAATTGGAGTAGAAGGCTCTTCTAAAAAGAATAAATAGTTTTCACCAATACTTAAATCAATATTTGGATAAACGATCTGAGCCTCATCTTCTATTACACCTCCAAGCGTGACTATTTCGATATATTTTTTACTACTTGCTTTCTTAAGATAAACTTCAACTTCTAGTAAATGCGCCGTGTAAATGTTTTGTTTTTTGTCACCCCAGAATGAATATTCTTGCATGACTTTCCCCATCACGACTTGTGTTGATTTTTCTATCCTTTGATTCAAAGGAACAGGGTAGACTGTTGCATTTGCATAAAACATACAAAACAGTAGTAGAATAATAGTAATTTTTGTTTTTTTATAAAAAGTAGTCATGTATTTAGGCTTACAGTTTGTAATAGCGTGTAGTAGTTGAAGGTATCAACGACTCAATTTTCAGCCTTTTTCTCTCTGGAATAATGATGCTCTCTGGAATGATTAGTTGTGTGGATACTTTTATTAAAAGTAGGCGAACGAAAAAGCAATATTGCTAAATCAATACCTATGTATCCTAAATATATTTTACCAAACTTGTGCCTTTGAAGAAAGTCTCTTTAGATATGAAGAATATTGCTAGATTTTATTCTAACATTTTAAATGTGAAGATTTGTTCTGCAAGATAATATAAAAGCAATAATGAAATATTTGATTCCTATATTTTCTGTGACACGCTTTTTCTTACGCCCTCTTGGAAAATTCTTCTTAAAATTTATACTTATCTTAGTTAGTCAACTGATTTACAATAAATATAAACAGGTCAATTAGTTTTAATTTAAAAAAAACTGAGATATTTCTTGTTTTGAAAAATCCAAGCTTTCTTTTTTGAGTGACGAAAATCGAAAGAAAACGATAGCTTATAATATGCTCTACTCCAAATAATTGACAAATGCACGACAATATTTAAGCAAAATCACTTTTTTTCTACTAAAAAATACTTCTTTTTTAAGTTAAAAACTTAATTTATTTTCACAAAAATAAACACTAATATTGATTTAAAATATTGACAATCAAATAATTAATAACAAATAATTATTAATTTAAATTTCACAATAAGCTATTTTTGTATTTTAAATAGGCTTGCTTTGCCTGTATCTTTGTAGTGTGTTAAGTAATTAACGCAAAAGCTAATAAAAGATTAGCTTAATAATTTTAGGATATGTTCATGGGAACCGAATTTTGGCAAGGCACTCTTTAGTGGGATTTAGAATGCCTTGCTAACATTCAAACTT
>CALDTJ010000069.1 GCA_937924145.1 uncultured Saprospiraceae bacterium | reverse complement strand
ATTTCTTTGATAGGCTGTAAAGCACCCGTAGAAGTTTCGGCGTGTACCAAAGCCACCAATTTAGGTTTTGGACATTTCTTCAATGCCTTTTTTACTTGCGCTGGCGTAATGACTTTTCCCCACTCTGTTTCTACCTTGTGTACGGTTGCGCCACATCTATCAGCTATTTCTGCCATCCGACCACCAAACACCCCATTGATACAAATAATACACTCATCACCAGGTTCTAGTAAATTAACTAGGCAAGTTTCCATCCCTGCACTACCGGGCGCAGATACTACAAATGTCAAATGATTCTTAGTCAAGAAAGTCTGTTGGACCATACTCTTGACTTCATCCATGATACCTACAAATTCTGGATCTAGGTGCCCAATTAATGGCGTTGCCATTGCTTTTAGCACTCTTGGATGTGCGTCCGATGGACCAGGACCCATTAACATTCTTGGCGTTGGATTAAGTGGTTTCATTGTATTTTATATTTTGAAATTGAAAAATTTTAAAGAAGGACAAGTATAGATAAATACTTTTGCCCTAAATTAAGTTTACAATTTCAATTGGTTTAGGTTGGTTTTTCAAGGCTTAAAATTAGCTAATGTTTCCACTAATTAATAGAGGAACAAGAGACTTATTAGATTGTTTTACAAAATTAGCTAAAAATTAGCAATTTTGACTAAAAATTGGGTGAGATTGTTAAAATTGTTTTGGGAAGGTATTTTTAGAAAGTAATGTTGATGGGGATAGTCGTCCATAACTCTGATTTTTTGGGAGTTATGGACGACTATTTTATACATTATTGAAATACTTAAAGAGAAAGTAAAATGGAATAGCGGTATTTTTTGAGGGAAATCTTGAGAGAATGAAAAATGAGAGTATTATTAAAACGGAGGAATTATGATTTTAAAAATAGCAGTATGATAACTGATTAGTTAACGTTTACTTTGCCAGTTGACTAATAATTTTTGACAAGCATCTTGAGGCAACCATTGGTTAATTTGCATAAGATTCGTTAGATGTGTTATAGCCTCGCCAAATTCTAAGAGTTTGTATTGGACTAATTCTTCTAGAATCCATAAGATACCATGAACTTCTAAATTTTGTTGCTTACACCATTTTCGAATTAAATTGTCTCCTGTTAAGACCATTGCTTGTTGTTCGTAAGCTAAATATAAAATGCTTTTGTCTTGTGCAGAAAGCCCTTTCTTAAATTTTAAGTGCTCTAATTTTTCTAATTGTTCTTCGCTTAGAATATGAATAGTTAGTAATTTTTTTGCCGCATATTCTTTTAAGGCTTGCTGGTGGGTGGGATCACATTCTAACAACACTTCTTTGGTAGTATGAAGTGTTAAGTTGAGTTGAAAAAATAGCGGGAAGAGTTCTAATTCCGCTAAATCTATAAAAATGTTAGCATCGGTTATCGTTATGGTCATAGCGTTTAGAAAGCTTGATTGAGCATTCGACGGAATTCAGCAAGATTCATTCCATACAAACTAGCGGCTTTGGAAGTGGAAATGAGGTCTTCGGCAATACCTCTATAAACGAGTTGTTTCATCCTATGAGAATGTTCTTTTCCATAGTATTTGCCAGGCTCGATTTTTTTCCAACCTCTTTTATTAATCATTTCTCGTTGCTGCTTATAGTGATTGTCGGAAATGATGTTTAAATCTTTTAATCGGTGTAAAGTAGCTTGTATAGAAATGCCATATTGTTCTTTGATAGCAATCAATTCTCCTAAATGGATTTTTTTACGGAAATTACCTAATTCGATGGCAATTCTGTTTTTAGGAAATAACATCGCTTTAGCGAAGTAATGACAAGCTAATTCTTTATCAATATCTTTATCAAATGCTAGTAAGATATGGGCTAATTCATGCAAGGCGGTAAAGCGTTTTCTATCAACAGATATGAAGTTTGCACTATTCAACACAATTATATGAATACCTACTTGGGCAGTCGCTGCCATTCCTGTAAAGGCATCATCTGCTATTACTTCGCATACTTTTATGCCTTTTTCTTCTAATAGCTCTACTATGTTGGGGATTGGGTTTTCTCCTAATCCCCATTTTGCTCTAAGTTCAATCGTTGCTTGCTCAACATCTTCAAAATTGGTCACCAAGTTATTGGACAGAGGGTTTTCAAAGCGAACTTCTGCACCTAATAATCCTTCTAACTCCAAAAAGCGGCCTAAGAAATCTGCTGCTTTAGCCTCAATTTTCTGTCGCTCTTTAACTGGTAATTTTTCTAATTCTCGAAATTCGATTTCTGTTAATTCAACCACAGGTCGATTGAAATATTCTATGGATACGCCTAATGCCTCACATAGCCGCAGTAAGTTGGTATGACTTGGACGCATTGCTCCATTTTCATACTGACTGATGGATTGCCGACTGATTTTATTATTTAATCGAGTGGTTAGGTCTCTTAGGGAAAGTCCTGCTTGTTGGCGGGCTGATTTTAGACGGATTGGGAAATGTTGTGATTGCATATTTTGATGTTGTTATTGACAAATATAAGTATTATTTTTGTTTTGTCAATAAGGTGTTTTAATTTTATATGCACGATTGATAAATATATTTCTTGGCTTAACTTCTATAGGTTAAGTAGTAAAAATGAAATAGTCGTCCATAACTCTGTTTTTTTTGTAGTTATGGACAGCTATTTTGGATTTCGTGATGTAAATATGGGGATTA
>CALDTJ010000068.1 GCA_937924145.1 uncultured Saprospiraceae bacterium | reverse complement strand
ACCGCTATTGCTAACAAAAATAACATGAGCAAACGCAGTTTGTGAACCGCTTGCGGATGGGCTGCCTAAGGCAAAAGATCAGTTCCTAAATGCATTAGTTATTTTTTACTCGTTACTTAATATTGTACGAAACTAAAAATTGAAATTGAATAATCAAAAACAGTTCGATATCCTATCCGTAGGCGAATTACTCATTGATATGATGAGCACTGATTTTGCGGATTCCTTGGCGGAAATTTCGAATTTCCAAAGATTACCAGGTGGTAGTCCTGCTAATATGTGTATGAATATGGCACGATTGGGTAATAAGGCTAAATTAGTTGCAACCGTCGGAAAAGACGATATGGGGCAATTTTTATTAGATTTTGTAAAAACTTTACCGATAGATTGTACCGATATTCAACAAGTAACTAATCCTACTACCTTGATTTTGGTGACCCGCTCAAAAACTGTTGCCAACTTTGAGGCTTATCGAGGAGCAGATTGCCAAATACTTTCCAAGCAACTAAATTCAAAAATACTAAAAAAGGTTTCCATTTATCATACGACTTGCTTTGCACTAAGTCAAAAACCTGCACAAAATACGATTCTAAAAGCGGCACATAAAGCGGCTAAATTAGGTTGTACTTTAAGTATTGATGCGAATTATGCTCAGAAAATATGGCCTAATAGAGCCAATGCACAAAAAGTCGTAGCGGAGTATTGTAGTTTGGGTGCCATCATAAAAATGAGTGAAGTAGACTGGGAGCGCCTTTATGAAACTCCATTAACCACCCCTCAAGAATCAATTCGGTTTCTTTTAGATTTAGGGGCCAAAGAGGTTTGTCTAACCTTAGGTGGTGATGGATGCTGGGTAGCTAATCAAAAGGAGACGCACTTTATTCCCGCTAGAAAAGTCCCCGTAAAAGATACGACTGGTGCAGGGGATGCGTTTTGGTCGGGTTATTTGACTGCTTATTTAGATGGACATTCTCTAGAAGAACGAGGAAAGGCAGGTAGAAAAATGGCAGAATTGAAAATTAATCAAGTCGGTACCTTGCCTGATGTTGTTGACCGATCAAGTATTTATGAAGATTTTTAAAGTACCCGCGACTTTCTACCTGTCGGTAGAAAGTCGCGGGTACTTTTGGACAGATTTTGGATAGTAGTCATTAGGTATAACCAATACAGCATACGGATTATGAAAAATAAATACCTACTCCTTACTTTCCTTATTTTCGCAGTTGGCTTTTTAGCCACTCAATTCTATTTTGAAGGGCAGCCTAGAACCTTGCAAACCACTCTTATACAGTTAGATACCAATCAAATCACCTCTCTTTTAATTTATCCATCCGTAGATAATCAAGAAGAATATTTATTAAAGAAAGAAGACGGGTTCTGGGTCGTGCATAAAAATGAAGTCACGCTTAGAGTATCTGCCGAATATACCCAACAATTCTTAGAGAATTTAGCAGATATTCGAACAAAAGGAGTGGTTGCTAGGCACTCCGATGATTGGTCCAATTATAACATTGATAAGGGTAAGGCTACTAAAATAAAGGTTTTTGAAGGCACCAATTTATTAGATGAATTTTATGTTAATCGAATAGATACTAGAAATACTGCCAATCCAAATATCTCTTATGTTCGGTTATTGACAGGTGGAGAGGTATACGAAGTGGTTGGGCCTTTAAGTCGTCTTTTTAGTAAAGGATTTAAAGCCTATCGGAATACAACTATTTTGAAAACCAATATATCAACTATCGAAAATATTACGATCACCCAAGAAGATAGATCAACCATACTTAGTCAAAAAGATAGCATTTGGACACAAGATGACCTTCCTATTGATACGATTACGCTTGATAATTATTTGACAGGCTTGACTTTGATTAATAGTGAAAATTTTGCCGATGATTTTGATTTAGTAGAGTCTAGTGACCTCTTACACAAGACTTTAACTATTCAAAAAAATGCCGACGATACTCCTATTATTATTCGAGCCTATCTTGACTCTACTAGAGCGACTCCCTATATCATCCAATCCAATCAAAATGAGGGTAGTTTTTTTGCTAGTGGTGAGAATGGGGTTTTTGAACAGATTTTTGGTGGATGGTAGGGTTTAGTACCCATACTTATCCTTCCATAACGTCCGCATTTTGAGCCGTATTTTTTCCTCCGTTGGATTTTCACTCGGTTCAAATAAGGTCGTTCCTATTATTTCTTTTGGTAAAAACTCCATATCTGCAAAATTGCCTTTTTCCGCATGAGCATATTTATATCCTTTGCCGTAATTTAGGTTTTTCATTAGGCTGGTTGGCGCATTCCTAATTTCTAATGGAATAGACAAACTCCCTGTCTCTCGCACCAATTTTTGCGCCTTATTAATCGCCATATAAGTAGAGTTACTTTTGGCAGAAGTCGCCAAATAAACGGTAGCTTGGGATAAAATAATGCGCGCCTCTGGTAAACCTACCGCAGTTGCCGCTTGAAATGCCGTAGTCGCCATCAAAAGCGCATTTGGATTGGCTAAACCAATATCTTCTGAGGCAGAAATCATCATTCGTCTAGCGATAAATTTGATATCTTCTCCCCCTTCAATCATCCTTGCTAAATAGTAGACCGCTGCATTTGGATCACTCCCTCGGATAGACTTGATAAAAGCAGAGGCTATGTCGTAATGTTGATCTCCCGTCTTATCATAAACAGCGATATTAGCTTGCACTTTCTCCCTCACTAAATCATTCGTAATCAACAACTTATTTGCTCCTTCTTGAAAATTAGTCACTAACTCTAAAACGTTCATCAGTTTCCTTGCATCACCGCCAGAATACAATAATAAAGCATCATATTCTTTGACTTCAATCGGCTTTTTTTTCAGCAATTCATCTTCTGCTAATGCTCTGTCTACTAAATTAATTAATTGGGCTTTCGAAAGGTGTTCTAATATGTAGACTTGTGCTCGACTAAGCAAGGCTCGAATCACTTCAAAGGATGGATTTTCAGTGGTCGCACCGATCAGCGTAATCACTCCTTTCTCTACAGCTCCCAATAAAGAGTCTTGTTGTGCCTTATTAAATCGGTGAATTTCATCTATAAAAAGAATGGGGTTTGGTTTACTAAAAAACTGTTGCTTTTTTGCTTTGGCAATCGTTTCTCTAACATCTTTCACTCCCGAACTGACTGCACTTAAAGTATAAAATGGTCGATCTAATTGATTGGCAATAATCGTTGCCAACGTCGTTTTACCGACTCCTGGAGGGCCCCACAAAATGAAAGAAGGAATCTTTCCCGACTCGATGGATTGGCGTAGAACTGCGCCCTTACCGGTCAGGTGTTCTTGACCGACGTATTCATCTAAAGTTTTGGGACGCATTCTTTCTGCTAGTGGTTGGAGCATTGGCTGTTTTTTCTCTCACCGCAATTTCATCCAGATTAAAATGCAGGACAAGTTACGGTGTATTTATGTTTAATCAGCATGACTACGCATGCCGGCGGGTCATTTCAGGATTATTGGCTATAAAGCAAAAGTACTAAAATATAGACGACTGCCTGTCTACCGACAGGTAGAAAGTCGCCTGTACTAGGCAAAAAAATAGCGATTCTCAGAAGAAAATCGCTATTTTTTTATAAATCTAAAATTTAGAACACTCGGCTTATTTTACTTTTGTCAACTCATATCCA
This sequence comes from uncultured Saprospiraceae bacterium, assembly GCA_937924145.1. Classification (GTDB taxonomy): domain Bacteria; phylum Bacteroidota; class Bacteroidia; order Chitinophagales; family Saprospiraceae; genus JAFMDF01. The sequence goes on along the minus strand of CALDTJ010000068.1, from coordinate 25,329 downwards.
TTATCCATCACAACATGAGCTTGTGGAAAACCTGCCGCTTTAGCAGAATTTGCAGCACGTTGCGCCTCTCCTAAGTTAGCATATCCAGATAGTAACATAATTGTCCAAGGTCCCTTTATTTTTTGCTCCACAATTCCAATTGATTCTACTTTTGATCTTTGGAAAAATTGTGGCTTTTGATAAGCTGCTAACCTTACTTTATAGCCTGCAGTTGGTACATTTACATTAGCAGACCCACCGTTGTTGTTTCCTTTATTAGTATTGGCATCCGCTACTACGACTCCTTGACCTAATCCTTCTAAAGTCTCAGACACAACGAATGCATCTTTAAATCCTTTAGCTTTTACTTGCTTAGCCGCTGCTGCTGCCTCTGCTCTTGTTTGGAAAACACCGACTCTTACTTTCGTCTTGCTACCATCATATCTATTGTAGACATTACCGACTGTGCCCAATGCTTTAAATCTACTAAGATCAGTAGTTCTAGAGGAATTGAATGCGGCAACTTGTACAGAATATCCATCGCCAACGTAAGGTTGAGTTCCCCCACCAGTATTACCTCCATTAGTATTAGGAGGAGTAACTCCTGAAGTTCTAATTGGATAGCTACCTAGAATATTTCGTTCTTGACCATTACCTGTATTAATATTTCTGCTTACATCATAATATCCAGGTTTAGAATAAGTCAATAAATAACTACTATATGGATCTAACGATAAAAAGTAACTACCTGTACCGTCTGATCGAGTTTCTAAAATAGCACCAGTCTGCTGATTGGTGGCTGATACAAAAACAGAACCTACATCTGCACCGCTTGTAATGTCGTATACTCGTCCCACGTAACTACCAGCGTTATTTGGGTTGGTGTTTCCACCATTATCGACATTCCCATTACCTCTTCTCAATAAAACTTGTAAGCTTTGGGCACCGTTCAATTGATTCTGAGAAACATTTAAAGTACTAGCTAAATATCCAGCTTTACGAATCACTGCCTGACAACTAAGTCCTTGTGGAACTTGCAAAATGTGTCGTCCACTAATATCTGTGACAAATGTTGGCTGACCACAAGAAGAAAAATCAATATCAGCCCCAACTATCGGCTGCATACTTAATTCATCTAAAACGGTAATTTCTAAATTGTCCGAAGACTTAGATACTCGGTAAATATCTTCATTTCCTTTACCACCTTCGCGATTAGAAACTAGGTATCCTAAGTTCTTATTTTGGTCATAAATGAATCCATAATCATCTCTTGAGGTATTAATATTCGTATCTAAGTGATAAACTCGATCCCATGTTCCTCCCGTTTTGGCTCCTCTAAATACATCAAATCCTCCCATTCCTTTATGCCAGTTGGAAGCGAAGTATAAATCTTTTCCATCAAAAAATGGCGTAATTTCGTCTCCCTGCGTATTGACTGTTGGTCCTAAATTTTCTGGTGTAGTCCATGTATTTCCAACTCTATAAGTTACAAAAATATCGAACCCTCCAAACCCATCTGGACGGTTAGAAGCAAAATATAAGGTATTGCCATCTGGCGAAAAAGAAGGATAAGCAGTAGAAAAATTAGAACCATTGTATTGGAAATATTTCTCATTTTGCCATTCCCCGTTTGGTAATGCCTCTGCTATTTGTAAGTTTAGATTCACACCGCTAGTTGGTATTTGACGTTTGCCATTTACAAAATTATTTCTAGTTAATGCCACCCAACGACCATCCGCAGAATACGAAATTGGGCCTTCGTTAGCTGCCTTAATGCGTTGGTGCAACAAAGCTGGTTTCATCAAGTAATTATTCTGGTCTCTTCTTGTAATAAAAGGATAGTTTACATCTTTTCTATTTTTATTACTCCCACTATAATCTATTCGAGAAGAAGCATAAACTACTTGATCCTTGAAGAAAGTAGGACCAAAATCAGAAGCAGCGGTATTGATAAATTCTGCATTGATTTTATAAGCAGCAGGGCTGTTTTGTTTGTCTAGTGCATGTTGCACACTAGCCGCATAATGCATCCCTTTTTCTGGATTGCTCTCGGCATATTTCAAAAACCAATTTCTAGCCTCGGTATATTTACCCAGACCTTTTAAAGTTTGCCCATATTGAAAATAAAAATCTGGGTCAATTTTGTTACTAGTTACCACCTCTGCGTACCATTGGGCTGCTTCTTCCAATTGGTTCATTTGGCGATAACTATTTGCTAACCTTGCTTTTGGCGTCAGCTCATTTCTGTTTTTATTAATATAACGAAGGTAGGTTTTGATCGCCTCTTCATAATCATGAATTTGGTAGTACTTATCAGCCTTTTTTCTAAGACCACTTTGTGCCGATACCAAATAGGGCATACAACACAATCCTAATACCACCAAGAAGGTCATTTGACGAAATCTCATAGTTGTCCGGTTGAGTTTTAAAAAATGTAATGGTAGAGTAACGAGTAAAAAACAACTAATGCATTTAGGAGCTGATCTTTTGCCCTAGTACATCGTTATTTTTGTTAGCAATAGCGATGCTATTACAAACAAAAATGCCTTGTCCTATGACAAAAACTCTAGCTCCAAAAGCAATATTTATTATTTGCTCGTTACTGAATCTCATTCGAGGTTTGGGTGATTGCCTTCAAAGACAATCACCACAACCTAAGTTTGTCTTAATAACGGTTGAGTCATTAAGAAAATTATTTTTATCGAATCTTTCCTTCTGGTAAGTATTTATGGTGTCTTTCCTTTCACCATATTAGAAGAGGTATAATACGGCATAAAAATAGGGGAAATAATATTGAAATAAAAGTTTGGCGCCAAAAAAGGCCGTATTTATTATTAAAAATTATTTTTTTGAGAAAAAAGACTATTACTAGAAAACAACTATTCAAAATTACCACGAGGATTAACCCCGTACTTTCCTTTATAAGCATCAATAAATTGTTTCTCGATAGTCTCAGCTTTTTCTCAGCCTGGAATATTTCTAATCAAAATTGTTGCATAAAAACGTTGCCAACCGACATAAGAATTTCCAATATCTATCTGTCAACTCATTCTTTTAGAATATCCATTTTCATTTATCGACTCTGCACTTATGCCATATTTATACAGAGAACCATCTAACTTATCTCTAATCTCGTATAAATGGTGAGGCTTAGGATTTTGTTTTTCATTCCCATGCCCATAAAAGCCTTTAAACTTAAATTTCCCCATTCTAAATTATTTATTCCATCCTTTTTTGTTAGAAAAGGTTTCATAATTATAGGTAGGTACATAGTTAAAGGTGTTACCTGTTTTCGACTCAAAAGCAAAACTAGCTAGTGACAGCAAAGGTTCGAAAGTAATTCCTTTTGGCATCAACTTAGGATTTTTCAATACCTCTTTAAAGACCCTTTCTCCATTAGCAATCACACAAGCACGTGCATATAGAAAAGTATCAACTGAGAAAAATCCATCCTTTTTATAGGCATTTTCTCCAGTTTGTTCAGCAAAAATACGTTGATCCAATAAGTATAATTTCTCAGATAAAATATCTTCAAAAGCATAAATATGAGCAATTGGATAATTAGTTAGTCCTTCTAAAGCAGGAGCTAAAATTTCTTTATCCTCTTTTTTATTCCAATCCAGTAGATCAATAATTGCCCAAAAATCATTTTCTTTTAAAGGTATAAATTCTGGTTCTCGATTAACTTTAATCTCTAGTTCAGCCTCCCCATATTTCTCTTGCATCTCCTTGACAAATGCAGGAGATAATTCGTTAAGGGAAATTTTAAAGGTTGATACAGCCATATATTTGTTTTTTCAAATATCGCTAATTTTTCTGATTTTATCCACAATTTTAGTTAAAACGTTCCTTACCCCCATAATAGTTTAGCCTAATTTTCATAAAATAATTAATGTAAAAAATACACTAAGGTATTCACTATTCTTTTATCTTTGCGCCCTTATTCATCGTAGTTCGCTTGATTCATATTAAGCGAAAAGCGATTTTTCAAAATTGTATGAAACTATAAAATGATTAAAGCTTGCCTGTTTGACTTAGACGGTGTGATTGTCGATACCGCCAAATACCATTTTGCAGCATGGAAAAAAATGGCCAATGCCCTTGGTTTTGACTTTTCTGAAAAGGAAAACGAACAACTCAAAGGAGTTAGCCGCATGGGGTCCATCAATCTTATTCTAGGTTGGGGAGGAATTACTTTAACTGAAGAAGAGAAAATAAAATGGGCCGCTCAAAAAAATGATTGGTACTTGGAATTTTTACAACAAATGGATCAAAAAGAGATTCTTCCAGGTGCCTTAGCATTTGTCCAAGATTTACAAAACAAAGGATACAGAATTGCTTTAGGTTCAGCTAGTAAAAATGCGGTTCTAGCCTTATCTAAGGTAGAAATGCTTCACTTTTTTGAAGAGATTATTGATGGTACCAAAACAACCAAAAGTAAGCCCGATCCACAAGTTTTTCAAATGGGTGCAGCCGCTTTAGACTGTGATCCATCAGAGTGCATTGTTTTTGAGGATGCAGAAAGTGGGGTAACTGCTGCGAATACCGGTGGTTTTTATTCGGTAGGAATGGGTAGCCCAGAAAATTTAGGTCATGCTAATTTAGTTTTGTCTTCATTAGAAAATATTACAATAGAAGAAATTATTGAGTCAGTATTGCAGTAGGCAGTATTACAGTGGGCAGTATTGCAGTGGGCAGTTGCTAATTTTACACACGACTACTGCACACTGTAATACTGCCTACTGCCTAATCCAACCATTACATACAAACACTTCCATTTCATTTTTAATAATGGTTCTTGCTCATTATTCGTGTAGGAGAACGATTTTAAATTTTCAAATTGTAACTATTTATTTATATCTACATTAAATATAAGACTTTACTATTTAGACATTTAAGTTCATTTAGAACATGGCTTAAATGAACTTAAATGTCTAAATAGTAGAAAAAATTTATAGTAAAAAAGTGAAGAGTTACTTCAAATTTTAAGGTAATGAAAAAGTATTTAAAGCACGACGAATGGTGTATTATTGAGGAAGGGTTTAAACCTGAATTAAACCGAGTTTCCGAGAGTATTTTTAGTATTGGCAATGGTCGAATGGGACAGAGAGCCAATTTTGAGGAAAATTATACGGGCGATACTTTACAAGGAAGTTACGTAGCTGGTGTTTATTATCCTGATAAAACGAAAGTAGGTTGGTGGAAAAACGGCTATCCAGAATATTTTGCCAAAGTTCTAAATGCGACCAATTGGATCGGTATTGATGTGGAAATTAGCAATACCAGTTTGGATTTAGCGAAATGCAAGGTGAAGAAATTCCGTCGGGTGCTGAACATGAAAGAAGGTTATTTAGAACGTTCTTTTGAGGCGACTATGAAAGATGGGAAGAAACTTAAAATTAAAGCTACAAGGTTTTGTAGCATCGTAGAAGATGAAGTGGGTGCTATCAAATATTCTATTACGCCCATCAATTTTAGTGGTGCTATTTCGGTTACACCCTATTTGAATGGAGATGTCCGAAATGAAGATGCCAATTGGGATGAAGATGGCTCGTTTTGGACGCCAATTGACACCAAAGTCAAAAGGCGTCAAGCTTATGTATTGACAGAAACGAAAAAGACGAACTACCAAGTTGCTACTGGTATGAAGTTCGGTATTCATAAAAACAACCAAGAATTAGTTTTTAAGTCTTCAAAAATAAAAACAGGTTTATTCGTTGGTTCGGCAGTAGCAATTCCTGTTAAAAAAGGAGATAGGATTGATGTCTATAAATATGCGGCTGTTCTATCTTCTGAAAACCATGAAAAAGAAGACTTACTAGAAGAATGTGCTGCTAGAGTCAAAGCAGCTTATCAAACTGGATTTGATACCTTATTAAAAAATCAAAAAATTGCTTGGGGAAAGAAGTGGGAAGACAGTGATATTACTATTGAAGGAGATATTGAAGCACAACAAGGAATTCGATTTAATATTTTTCACTTAAATCAGACTTTTACTGGTGTTGATGCACGGTTGAATATTGGACCAAAGGGCTTCACGGGAGAGAAATATGGTGGTTCGACTTATTGGGATACGGAAGCTTATTGCCTACCTTTTTACTTATCTACTGCCGATCAGAAAGTTGCACGTAATTTACTGATTTACAGATATAAGCACCTGCAAAAAGCAATAGAAAATGCAGGTAAATTAGGTTTTAAAGACGGGGCAGCACTCTATCCTATGGTAACGATGAACGGGGAAGAATGTCATAACGAATGGGAGATTACCTTCGAGGAAATTCATAGAAATGGGGCTATTGCTTATGCTATTTATGACTACATCAATTATACAGATGACAAGGATTATCTGATTGATTATGGTTTAGAAGTATTGATTGCTATTGCTCGGTTTTGGTCACAAAGAGTTCACTTTTCTAATTTGAAAGGTCAGTATGTGATGCATGGCGTAACTGGACCAAACGAGTACGATAATAACGTCAATAATAACTGGTACACCAACTACATTGCAGTTTGGTGTATGCGCTATGCGGCGACAGCTTTGAGTTATGTCAAAGAAAATGATGCTAAAAAATACGCTAAATTAGCAAAGCGCATCAAATTTAATGAGTTAGAAGAATTAGAAAACTGGGCGAATATCTGTGACAATATGTTTTTCCCTGAGGATAAAGAACTGGGTGTTTTTCTACAAGCAGATGGCTTTTTGGACAAAGAATTAAGACCAGCTAGTTCGATTCCAAAAGAGGAGACGCCGATCCATGAAAACTGGTCTTGGGACAGAATTTTACGGTCCTGTTTTATCAAACAAGCGGATGTTTTACAAGGTCTCTACTTTTTTGAAGATCATTTCGATGTACCGACGATTGAACGGAATTTCCAATTTTATGAACCAATGACGGTTCATGAATCATCGCTGTCTCCTTGTATTCATGTGATTTTAGCTGCTAAAATCGGTAATTACGATAAGGCTTATGAAATGTACCTTAGAACTTCCAGATTGGATTTGGATGATTATAATAATGATACAGATGATGGCTTGCACATTACGAGTATGGCAGGTACCTGGCTATCCGTCGTCAAAGGTATGGGCGGAATGAGGGTTAAAAATGGAGCGTTACATTTCAATCCATTTTTACCAGAAAAATGGAATGCTATTGGCTTCAAAATCCAATTTAGAGGGTCAACCATTCAAGTAAAGATGAATAAAACGGGAACTACGCTTCAGAATTTATCAACTCAACCCGTTACAGTATATTTGAATGATATACCGCAGCAAATACCTGCTAGAAAGGCTATTTTAGTGGAAGTTTAGGTTGTTATTGGCTAGGTAGTTGTGGGTAATAATGTGGATTATCGATCCAGTAAAATTTGATATAAGAATTAATATTTTAAACATTATTGACTTATGAATAACTTCAAATGGATGCTATATTTTGCTGTAATATTGATTGGTACTGCTTGTCAGCAAAACCAGTCAAATAGTGCAGTCGCTTCTGAACCCAAGGCACCAGAAACGCCAGTTCCAGCGCCAACTGAAACACCCAAAGCGATAGCTAAAACATCGACAGAAGCAGTGGCAGGTGCAGAGGTCATTCAAGAAAAACCTTTAACAGCGTATGCCAAACAATTTTATACCAGACTGTTGTGGCGATACGAAGCAGCAGTAGTCACTAATGATCTAGAAAAAGGTAAGGCCTACAACGGAAAATGGATCAAATTGAATCCTGATAATACTTTAATGTCAGGGTATTATCAAGAAGAAGGACAGCGAGGAAGTTGGGCTTTGGATGAAGAAAAGAATGTCTTGACCATTGTCGAGGGCGGTGAAAGACCTGTTTATAGCGAATGGAAGGTACAAACTTCTTCCTCTTCGGATGCCATTATGATTTGGGTAGGTACTCGACGTTTCGGCATGAATAATACTCAAATTAAATTGTTGACTTATAATGAAAAACCTGTGAAGAAATAGTTATTTCATGACAGCAATTCGTTTTAAACGAAAATAATTCGGTGTTATAAAATTTCCGTGTTATATTTCTCCTTGATTTATAATTAGTGTTAGTTCCTCTTGAAGTGACTCTATGACAGCCCAAACCTGCTGGCTAATTTATTTTTGCCTAATTAACTAACTCAACTAGGGGATTTCCCACCCACGATTGTCCTAATAATAACCCTCACCTAAAATGTGTGGAATATGTTAAAAAAACAGCATTCCACAGCACACGCTCAATTTTTTCGTTATCTTTAGAGAACAACATCTTAAGATACTCAAATTAAAACCCGTACGTTATGAAAAAAGTACTACTTATCTTATTGCCCCTTACAATGATTTTCTTACAATCTTGTAATGAAGATTTTGGTAAAGTGGAAGTGAGCTACACCAAAGCGACTGCCATTTATGGTGATTTGGAAGACATTAGAAATACCCCTTTAATCGCTGATGCTCAGCCGATTGTCAATGCAGGAAAAATCTTTGTCGCTAATGATTTACTATTAGTCGGAGAAGAAACAAAAGGTATCCACGTGGTAGACAATACCAATCCAGAAAACCCTACCAACACTTCCTTTATCAATATTCCAGGGAATAGAGAGTTCTTTGTAAAAGGGGATATTCTCTATGCAGAAAGCCATTATGATTTACTAAAAATTGATCTTTCTGATAAAAATAATCCTAGAATTACCTCTAGAGCCAAAGATGCTTTTGCCAATTCTGAGAACTTCAAAGATCAGGACGGTAAAACTTTAATTCGATTTGATTTTGAACAAGTAACCGAAGAAGTTGGAAAAGACAGCGAAATTTATCAGCAACTTTGGGGACATCAAGATATTTATTATTATGACTATGCTCAGAACTTGATTCCGCCTTCTCAAGTGCCTACTTCTTTTGCTGGAAATGGGAGTGGTTCAGTTGGCTCGGTCAATCGAATCGCAGCAGTGGATAATAATGTTTATGTAATTAGCCGACAGTTCATTTTTCCATTTGAAGATAACGGTAATTTAGAAGCTTTTGACAAAGTGTATGGAAGTGGAAATATGGAAACCATCTATCCGAATGAAGGTCGATTATACATAGGCACTCAACAATCAATGGAAGTTTATGATCTTTCAACTCCTAATCAACCTCAATTTGCGACTAGCTTCTGGCACGCTACTTCTTGCGACCCAGTTTTACCTTGTGGGGATGTTGCTTATGTGACCTTAAGGACTGGTGACGTAGGAGATTGTCCAGGCGATGAAAATTCTTTATTGGTCTTGGATGTAAGAACTAATAATGTAATCGCTCATCAAACAATTGAAATGGAAAGTCCATTCGGAATGACCCTAGCGAATAACAAATTATATGTGGGCGAAGGTCAAAATGGCTTAAAGGTCTACGATGCAACTGATAAATCTAATATTCAATTAGAATCTTGGGAAGAGGATATTGAGGCTTACGACATCATTCATCACCCAACCAACCCTAATTTACTATTGATTGCTGGGCCTAATGGCATCAGTCAATATACTATTGAAGGCGGTATAGATTATAGTTTACTGAGTACTTTGACCTTCTAGGATTAAAGACTCCTTAGCTTTAACCCTCCAAGGGTTTCGAACCCTTGGAGGGTTTATTCATCTCCTTTGAATTAAACGCTTTCCGCTTATGATTGCCCAACGCATCCTGCTCCTTCTGTGCTTTTCTATTTTTTGTTCGGCGTATTCTTTTGGTCAAATTTTCCGAAAGAACAAAGTCACTATGAGCAAATCAGCCATTGTACATTATAACGATGGGTCTATTTTCGTTGGTAGAATTATTAGGGAAGGGACTTTGGATATGGATTTACTGCTTACCACTAATGATACTATTCACTTAGACAAGACTTTTATCCATCGCATCAAACGTGGAGATGAAAATATTTCTCTTTATGGTGGCACCAGATTTCACTATACCAAAGGAGTCTTTTACTCGCTTCATTTGGGTGGTAATTTTAATACTTGGGATGCCCAAACCAATCAATTTGAATTGATCGCAGGCTATAGATTTAGTAAAAATTTGGCTGCTGGTATTGGTGTAGGTGCTAGCTATAATGCAACAGAAGCTTTTGGTACTTTTATCGACACCAATTCTATTCCTCTGTTTGCCTATGGGCGGTACTATCCTATTGATAAAAGGATTAAGCCATTTGTAGCAGGTAAACTGGGCTGGGCTTTTCCTGACAATAATGCCTTCGGTGGAGATCATAGCGGAGGTTTGCTTTTTCAACCTGAGATTGGGGTTAATTTCGCTTCTAGAAAGCGGATTCGATTTCTTGTTAGTATTGGGCAACAACTGCAAAATATCAAAGGGGATAATCTGAATTTTGATGGTTTTGGTAATCCTATTAGTTCTAAATTTAATATCTGGTTTAATCGGACAGTTTTGAAAGTTGGGATTGATTGGAAGTAGGGATACTGGATCATTTTTTTCTTACAAATAATAACGTTGACTTCCCCCTCGAATAAATAAATTCCACAGATTTAGATATTGACAATACCTATTCTTATAGCATTTATTTTATTAGACCTCTTCTCCTTTCTGCCTTTTTACCTACCTTTGAGACATAAAATTGAGTAAAAACTACCAAGTATTACATGTTACAACAGGAAATTACTACAAAAATTAAGTCGCTTATCGCTAAAGATGAGTTGGAGAAGGCTTTGGCTTTATTGACTGAAATTTATACAAGCAATGACCAATTGGATCAATTGATTTTGCAGTCTGGCAAATTTCATGCACTCAAAAAAGATCAACAAAAAGGCATCATTGATTATGGAGAACAACAGAAGTATTTCAATCAATTTCGTTCCAATATCTTAGATTTTGTCAATGATCTACCAACTATAAAAATTACGGATGAAAAGGAAGCTGAGAAAGTATTAAAGGCGAGTTATCAATTAGCTAAAGCTAGAATTAAGGTATTAACTATTTTGCTGGAATTAGCAACAGCGGAAACTATTTCTAAAATTTATCAGTTATCAAATACAAAGCAACGTAAATTGGTCGTGCAATGTCTGAATGAATTAACGGAGGTGGGCTATGTTGAAAAAAAGAAAATAGGGTCAAATATGCTTTGGCAATTAACTGATACTGGGATCAAATTTGCCAAATCGTTGATTTAGATTTTCGTGTGTGTGTTCTCGAAAAATCGGAGGGTATCCAAAATCTACTCTGGTTTTACGTCTTGAGCGGGACGGGAATTTTGCATACCCATCCGATCGACTTCGAAAATGAGGGTACATTCACCCTCCACTTTTAAATTATCCATTTTGATAGTTTGAGAGATTAGAAAAAATATAACTTACCCAAACTGTAGCCTTATTTTGCCCTTCTACTGCGTTGGGAAAATACTCATTATGCAAATGCATAACTCCGTTTTTCCCGCCTTGTATAAGAACAAACTAAAACTACATTTCTGGGCATCTTATTTATTTTCTATTCTCTGAGTGAAAAAATAATTTGTTTAGCCTTGTGAATTACTAATTCACAAAACAATTTTTACAATTTAATTTAGGAAATATTAGGCTATACAATAGAATATCACAACCAATTGATTATCAAATAATTGTGACAAAATAATGTTTTTCTAAAATTGCATAAAACCTATAATTATTAGGCGAGCATGTAGTTTCCTACTAATAAAACAAAATGTTAACAAAGTTAGTTCCCAACATATATTTATTTACATAATTTATTTTACTCCTATTTCCTTTTGTCCTTCCTTATATTTCCTCATGTCTTGTAAAAACCCTAATTTGCGCTTCTAAAAATTTAGGATTTATGAAAATACAAGGCAAGCCGTATCAAACTATTTGGGTACACCCAACTAATTCTTCCATTATTCAAATCATAGACCAACGATGGTTACCTCATAAATTTGTCATAGAAGATATTTCTTCTTGCCATGAAATGGGCGTTGCGATCAAAGATATGCACCTAAGGGGGGCACCTTGTATTGGTGCAGCAGCAGCCTATGGAATGTATTTAGCCGCTTTGGAAGCTCCAGAAAATGGTTTTCAGACCTATTTAAAAGAGCAAAGTGACTACCTTAATCAAACTAGACCTACCGCAGTAGATTTGGGCAATGCCATTACCGCCGTTTCCAAAAAATTAGTCGGTTGTCCTAATAAAAAAACAGCCGTTGAGATTTGTCTGAATTTTGCCAAAGAAGCTTGTGCCGAGAGTGTAGAACATTGCCGACTAATAGGGGTACATGGACTAGAAATTATCAAAAAAATACATGCTGACAAACCAGATCAGCCCGTCAATATTTTAACCCATTGCAACGCTGGATGGTTAGCGACTGTCGATCATGGTACGGCCACGTCGCCTATCTATGCGGCACACAATGCAGGTATTCCTGTCCATGTATGGGTAGACGAAACTCGTCCTCGAAATCAAGGTGCTAGAATCACCGCTTTTGAACTACTAGAACATGGTGTACCACATACCGTTATTCCCGATAATGTCGGTGGACACTTGATGCAACATGGCATGGTCGATATGGTCATTGTGGGAAGTGATAGAACGACTCGATCTGGAGATGTCGCTAACAAAATCGGTACTTATTTAAAGGCCTTAGCGGCAAAAGACAATGAAGTTCCGTTTTATGTAGCACTCCCCCACTCTTCTTTTGATTTTACGATTAGGGACGGGGTCAAAGAAATTCCGATTGAAAAAAGAGGCGCAAAAGAAGTGAGTTATATTCAAGGAAAAACTAAAAGTGGAGAAATTCTGGAGGTTTTATTAACTCCTGAAGATAGTCCTTCCATGAATTATGCTTTCGATGTGACACCTGCCCATTTGGTTAGTGGAATCATTACCGAAAGAGGTATTTGTGCCGCCAATGAGGCCGCTATTCTGGCTCTATTTCCTGAATATCAATAGCAAAGTGTAAATTTTACACTAATTCCTTTCAAATCTTTTGACAAACCAGCGAATATTTGCTAATTTTGGTTTGAGCGTAGACTGCAACCTAGTCTATTCTAAAAAACATTAGACTAAGAAATGGATAAGATGCTAACCAATACACCAGTAAAACCAAGTCCTTTTGATAATTTTTTCAAAAGTGCCTTTACTGTTGATAATATTATTTTTGGATTTGACGAGGCTGATTTAAAGGTTTTATTGATAAAAAGAGGGGAAGTTCCTTTTGAAAATCAATGGGCTTTGCCAGGTAATTTTGTTTATCAAGACGAAAATCTGGATGCCGCCGCAGAAAGAGTATTAGCAGAATTAACAGGTGTAAAGGATGTTCATTTGGAACAGGTCAGGACCTTTGGTAGAGTCGGTCGCCACCCTTTCGGTCGAGTTATTACAGTTGCTTATTATTCGCTTATAAAAATATCTGATTATAATATAGATGTCTCTTCTATCGCTCAAGAGGCAGATTGGCATTCTATTGATGATGTCAAAGGTCTACCTTTCGATCACGACGAAATTTTTAAAGCCTGCTTCAATCGTTTGAAACTCAATGTCAAACGTCAGCCCGTCGGTTTTGAATTATTACCTCCCAAATTTACACTCACCGAACTTCAACATTTATACGAAGCTATTTTAGAAGAAAAATTAGATAAACGAAATTTCCGTAAGAAAATCCTTTCGATGGATTTCTTGATTGATTTGAATGAATTACAGGCAGGCGTAGCTCACAGACCTGCTAAGTTGTACAAATTCGATCCAGAAAGATATAGACGATTGTATGAAGAAGAAGGATTTCACTTTGATGTTTCGCCTAGTAAGCAGAAGAAGAAGTAGTTTTCAGTTGACAGTATTTCAGTTGGCAGTTGGCTTACAAGAAACTAACTAAGTTCTTTAGTTTTTCATCGGCTAATCTCATTGATTTTCTCTTTATCAGATCAAAAAAGATAAATTTTAATTCTGTTACAGAAACAGATTCCATCTCTGGTTTTCGTAGCATTTCTAACTGTATGGTCACCACCTTAGACCCTTTTTCTTGCACACTGATGCTAATCGCAACTTCCTCCCCTTCTTTAACTTCTCTAACAAATTTGGTATTAAATTCTAAGTAAGCACAGCCAATATTTTGTGCGGCTAGCACTGGGTCGCTTACTCCATATTCCATCATATAGTCGTCTGCTGCTGCATAGAATTTCTCCATGTACTTTAGCGTATTCATGTGACCGAATATATCGCAATCTTCTGCCGTTATTTTTTGGTGAGCTAGTAGTTTTTTCATACTTGTATTTTTTTAATTTTCACCACAAAGTCACAAAAGGCCACAAAAGCTTTCCTTTTGTGACCTTTCATGCCTTTTATGGTAGAAAAACGTTATTATTTCACACCATTCAAAACTAGACTTATTCTTTACCATTTTAGATATTTAAGTGCATTTAAGTCGTGTTCTATATGTACTTAAATGTCTAAAATGGTAAAAGAAAACGTCTAGCAAATTCTAAAGCTTAGTGTCCACATCCAATAGGAGAACCATCTGGTAAAGACGGTGCTTCAGGCAATTTAAACCCAGTAGGATCTTTTTTAAATTGACTAATCTGATGATTCATATAATTTAAATGAGCCTTATCTGCTGGATTTACTGTTGATCTCCCCGCAAACCCTTCCATCTTATTGACATGCATAAGTGCCACTGCTGCTACTTGCTGATTTCCACCAGTGTTCCCTGCCAATTCTAACAACTTTCGAAGGTATAATTTTTCGTTATTTCTACTAATTTCTTTCGCTAAATCGCTGCTCCCAGCCGATGATTTAATGCCTGTTCTGACCTTTGTCAATAAAGCATCTAAAGACATTTGATTTTTATCTCTAGCGTGATGTTCTATGACTCTGGCTAATTTTGCAGGATTTAATAATAACTGCAAAGTCGTATTAACAATCGCCTCCGATGCACCAATTGGGTCAAAAGTCAAGCCTGTATGAATTTTGAATAATTCCCTATCCCTGCTATAACCAATTGGTTGAGGTGGAATCATTGCGATAATATTTTCAGGTAAAGTCAGATTATCAGCTTGCAAACTTTCTAATATGGCAGCTAAAGCATCCGCTTGTTTGGCTGCATCATAAATTTTAGTCACCGTCTGCCCATCTCCTTTGGTCGCATAAGAATAATCTACTGCACCAACCATTTTAGTCGCTGCTTCTACTTGGTATCGATGTGCTAAATATAGTGGAACTAAAACATTTTCTAAAGTCGCCATTGGCGCACCATCTCTAATACTATTTTCTCCAAATCTTGCCAACGCTCTGGCTCTAACGTCCAATAATCTACGTAATTCGTCCGCTGGATTTTCCCCACCATCCCACAAGTGTGCTACTGGGTGTGCACCCGATTGTGGACGCGCATCTCTATCCGAAATATATTGGAAACCCATTTTGTGATTATCTGCTAAAATTTGCTTTAAAGCCGCCGCTTCGTCCGTTCCTGCTGGGAAATCTTGGTAACCGTATAATACAGTTCGCTTATCCCAATCACCAATACCAACGGCATAAGAATTAGAAAAATCTAAATCTCCATTAGCGTCTAATTTCACCAATGGATGTGGATAATCCATCACAGACGACCGATCTTTGACACTTGCCGCAAAATTATGAGCTAAACCAATCGTGTGTCCAACCTCATGGGCAGATAATTGGCGCAATCTTGCCAATGCTAATTGAAGCATCTTTTCATCAGGATTCGTTGCACCATTTTCATAAGGAGAAATTAAACCTTGTGCAATCAAAAAGTCTTGTCGAACTCTTAGAGACCCCAAAGAAACATGCCCTTTGATGATCTCGCCTGTTCGTGGATCTCTTACGGATGCGCCATAAGACCAACCTCTAGTCGATCTGTGTACCCACTGAATTAAATTGTATCGAACATCCATTGGATCTGCTCCTTCTGGCATTTCTTTGACAATGAAAGCATCTTTATAACCTGCTGCTTCAAATGCCTGATTCCACCAAGATGCACCAGTTATTAAAGCCGATTTGATAGGCTCTGGTGCGCCTCTATCTAGGTAATAGACGATTGGCTCCACTGCTTCACTCACTGCCGCCGATGGATCTTTTTTCTTTAATCTATGTCTTGGGATAAATCGCTTCACCAAATTATCTTGGATAGGCGTCGCATAATCCGCATAACTCATCGCATTGTACCCACTTCTTGGATCAAACACTCTCGGCTCATAATCATCGTCTGGTAATTCGATGAAAGAATGGTGCATTCTTACTGTAATGGAATTAGGCGACGGGGTGACGGATCGGATATATCCACCTTTGGCTTGGCCAGCAAAAGTAATCGTCGCTTCTAATTCTGTATTCTTTGGAAACCCTTTACACATTGGCAAATAAACTGCTGATCGGCTTGGATCAGCTTTATAATTTCCTTGTTTGGCGCGGGCTAATCTTGCGGATACGCCGTGAGCATCTCGCATCAAAAACTTGGTCATGTCCACCAAATACTTTCCATTGGATGCGGCAGCTACTTTGAAACCAGCTACTACGGAAGATGCAAATGCTTGAGCTACGGATTTCGCTTCTTCTGGATTATCACTGATCGCCCGATAGTCATAGTTCGGCTGAATCATTAAGATTTTTGGACCTACTTTTTCAAATCGAACGATTCTAGTATCGCCTAATTGTCCTCGATCTAACCCTATATCGTTTGACCCAATACCTGCCGGCAAGGAATTCACATATAGGATTTCTTGGTCTAACTTGTCTATTTCTAGATAAATATTGCCTTTGGCTTCGTCCCAATAAAAATTGAAATACCCTTCCGTTTTGGTCATGGATTTCGTCATTTCTGCAATTGGGTCGGCACTTGGTTTGACCATATTTTCGGTGACTGCACTAGTGGTGGCACAGGCAGAAAACCACATCAAACAGGCTAAAAAAGTGAAGTATCTCATTAATTTTTGATTTTATTATTCGATTAAATTTTTATTGGAAATCACAAAAACGGGAAAAAGATTGGATTATTAAAATGTTGGTGGATTTTTATATTGATATCTTACTTGTCTTTGGGTGTTTACCACACGGATTTTTATTCCACACGGATTTTTATTCCACACGGATTTTTATTCCACACGGATTTAGGATTTCACAAGAACAAAACACGGCATGGTCTTACTATTATTTAACACGGAAATTTTATAACACGGAATCAGACTTTGACAAATACACCTACTTCAATTAGCAATTATTCCTGTCAACGTCTAATTCCGTGTTACTAATTTCCGTGTTAAAAATTCGTACACTAATTATGTCAACGTTTAGATCCGTGGATTTTATCTATCCGTGGGGAAAAATCAACATCTAATTAGTATTATTAAGAGTCTTCGGCTTTGATCCTTATTTAATCCTATCCATTTTGCGATAAGCCAATAAAAGTGACTTTAAATCTTCTTTTTTAATAGGATGATCCAGTATTTTTAATAACTCCAAGGCACTCTCTCCTACTGGTTTATTTTCATAAAAATGATCTCGAGCAAAGTGGGCGAATTTCATCACTTGAAAAGCGTTGAACCATTTAAAAAATCGCTTTTTAAAAGAAATAAAGGATTTGGTATTTTTGAGAATCTCAGCAACTCTTGTGTCAAAATCATGGAGGTCTAAATATTGGACAATACTATTAGGTAAATCTAAGTTTCTCCAATCATTTTTGGATTGATAAATTGGTTTGAGTTTTTCGAAAAAGTGTTTTAAATCTAAAAAAGTCTGTAAATTATAAGTGGTATAGACACCTTTTGCTTTGGCAATTTCCCCCACCGCTTTGCCTGTTCCAAAAGGGACTCTATCTGATATTCTTGGGGATGGAATGACCGTAGTCGTATTTAATTCTGTGAAATTTCCTAGGGCAATAAATTTTTGTAAAAAATAAAAATCTTCTCCCGCCTTACGTTTATTCATTCCACCTTGTTTTTGGTAATGATCGGAGCGTACTGCCATGCTAGAACCAATGGTTTGATAAGCAAAAGGACAACCTGCTAAACGCTGAACATTAATAAAATAACGGAGATGTAATTCGTAGGCAATGATGGCTTGATAGACCGTTTCTTCGTGGTCAAAACCTCTTAAAGGGTGTTCAAAATAAATGCTACAAGCTGGAGTTCTAGCATTGTTTTTAAAGTGATTTTCAATTTCTACTAAATAATTCTCTTGGCATTTACTATCTGCGTCAAAACAAACAATAATGCCTCTTTTAACTTTAGCTTTTTCAAATCGGTAGCACGCCTCATCCATGCCTATTTTCCTGGCTAAGCCTACTCCACCAAATTTGGGTGGCATATCATCTTTGTAAATTATTCGAAAGCGCATCCTCGGAAGGCTATTTTTTTCACTCCATTCCAAGGCCTTTTCATAGACACTTTCGTTTAATTTTTTAGTTTTTAAGTTATCCGTTTCAGAATCATTGATGACCACTATAACCTCTACATCACATAGGGGCATTTTACATTTTTTGAGTGACATCAAACTTAATAGCAAAAATTCCTCTTTGTAAGCTGGAATCACAACAACTATTCCTAGATTCTTTGATACTCTTTTATAAATGAAGGGAAGATATAAAGCTTGTTTTTGTAGATAGGGTGTCAAATGGATAACATTTACGATAATTAACAAATAAATGAATTTGCAAAATACGGCATTACTGGACCATCTAAGTTATCTTTGTTTAATTATTTTTAGATTTTAATCCGATCAATTCTTATATTTAAATCGTATAAAAATTATCAATAGTGAATACATTGACCTGTTAGGATAAAATTAAACTTCCTTACTAGGAGAATAGGTTGTACGAATCAATCGGATATAGCGGATTTGTAACGGATTTTTTAAGTAATATTTGTAAAAATCCGTTCTATCCGCTTAATCTGCCAAATCCGTACAACCTATTAACGACTAAATTTTGTATTTGAATCGTATAATAAATATCGGCAGCGAATGAATCCCAATAAAAAATCGGGACAAGTTTCGCCGACACTAACTCACTAAAAGAATATCCCAATGAAAAAATTTTGTTTACTTCTTTTTATGGGCGTTATTGCCCATTTGACTGCATTCAGTCAAGACGTTCCTCAAACACAACAAATCGTTATTAGTAAAATCGGTGCTACTTGGTGCCCCAATTGTGGTACGACCGCTTGGGACAATTTCACTACACTTCACAATGAATTTAATGACAAAGCAGTGATTTTAAGTCTTCATCCTAGTCGATCAAGTCGTTTGCATAGTCCAGAATCTATTGAATTAGCAGAAAATTTACCTCAATCATTTGGGCAGCCTTTGTTCTACGTTAATCGGACAAAATATGCTACTGGATCAATTGTACAAAATGCCCGTCAAGCCATAGAAGATGGCAATGCTGCTGCACCTTTGGCGAACACAGGCATCAATGCTACCATTAAAGATGGTATGCTACAGGTGGATGCTAAAGTAAAGTTTTTTCAAGAAGGAAATGGGGACTACTTCTTATCCCTTTTAATTGTGGAAGATGGCGTGATTGAAGTACAATCACAACGTGGCAGCGATGCCAATCACAAAAAATTAGTTCGAACGGCTATGATGGAAGGTACTTTTGGTCAAGCAATCGGCTCAGGTGCCATTGCGGCAGAAAGTGAATTTACTTTCAGCGATGCAAAAGCCATAGAAGAAGATTGGAATACAGAAAATTTAGAAGTTGCTGCTATTATTTGGCAAAAAGTTGGAGATAATTACGAAGTGGTTAATGGGAACTCTGTAGACGCTTCTTTTTCTACTTCCGTTAATTTTTTAGAGCAATCAGGGGTAGCATTGGAAATTGCACCAACTTTAGTCAAAGCTTCAGCTACCATTACTTTAACTACGCCAGTTGATTTTGATAAGGCAAATGTTGGGGTATTCAATACTGCTGGACAACAGGTAAATACGATCTTTTCAGGCATCCTAAAATCTGGAACTCATAACTATACCATTCAGCGAGCAGACTTAAAAGCTAGTGGTATTTACTTTTTACGCATGGAGGCGAATGGAAGTGTATTAAGCAAAAAGCTAATTGTTGAATAATTTTTCTCCCCATACTTTGAGTCTCTTTAAAAGTCAAGTTTTTCAAAACTAAACTTAATAGGTTGACGGATTATAACAGATAAAGCGGATAGGAACGGATTTTCGAGCGTAAAGTAAAGAAAATCGCTGAGTCTTAAAAAGGGTTTTCAGACTGGTAAAAAGTTAATTATTTACAAAAGTTAGCAATCAACCAATCTTAAAACCCTTTTTTCGTTAAATTTGGGCAAACGAATCCGTTTTTTATTAAAACAGATGGATTAATTTGAAATTTATTCAAAATCAAAAACTAAAATTATTATGAAAGCCAAATTACTTTTTTCACTTGCCTTATGCTTTTCTTTTTTATTTGCTAATGCAACTAATGCTCCGATGATTGACCATGATCCTGTTGGCACTTACGAGTTTACAGTGACGGACATTCCTGACCAAGCAGATGTTAAAGGAGAAATGATTGTTGCTAAAACGGATGGTGTAGTAACCGTAAAATTCACGTCAAGTGCAGGCGATGCATCTCTATCTGATGTTAAATTAGACGGACATAAATTAACTGGAAAATTAGAAATGCAGGGAATTATATTAAAGTTAACAGGTTCTTTTAGTGGTGATAAGTTTGAAGGACAGTGGAATACAGAGTTTGGTGCATTACCAATAACTGCAACTAAGAAATAAGGTTCATCACCAAATTAAATAGTACTTTTGTACCTTTAATTCCATAGACTTTCCAAAACTTTGAGTTCTGGAAAGTCTTTTTTAATAGGAAATAACACCTACTCATTTTTATGCTCAAAGCAACCAATATTCACAAATCTTACAAGAATCTACACGTATTAAAAGGCGTCGATTTTTCAGTTAAAAAAGGAGAGATTGTTTCTATTGTAGGAAAATCTGGTGCTGGAAAAAGTACACTCTTACACATCATCGGCACTTTAGACCAACCAGATCAAGGAAGTGTTCTATATAATGGAAAAGAAATTTCTACTTTAAATGCCAATGATTTGGCAGCTTTTCGCAATGAGCATATTGGGTTTATTTTTCAGTTTCATCACCTCTTGCCAGAATTCACCGCTCTTGAAAATGTCTGTATTCCCGGTTTCATTTTAAAAACACCTGAAAATAAGGTCAGAAAAAGAGCAAAGGAATTGCTTAACTACCTTGGTCTTTCTGATAGACTCACCCACAAACCAAGTCAACTTTCAGGTGGAGAACAACAAAGAGTAGCAGTAGCGAGAGCCTTAATTAACAACCCCGGCATCATCTTCGCCGACGAACCTTCGGGTAATTTAGACTCTGCCTCTTCCAAAGAATTACATCAACTATTATTTAATTTAAGAGACGATTTTGACCAAGCCTTTGTAATCGTAACGCACAATGAAGAATTGGCTAAAATGAGTGATCGGAAGGTGGAAATGCAGGATGGGCAACTGGCAGTTGGCAATTAGCAGTGGGCAGTTTGGAACACGACTTACTT
This sequence comes from uncultured Saprospiraceae bacterium, assembly GCA_937924145.1. GTDB lineage: Bacteria > Bacteroidota > Bacteroidia > Chitinophagales > Saprospiraceae > JAFMDF01. The sequence goes on along the minus strand of CALDTJ010000068.1, from coordinate 3,865 downwards.
TATTAAAAAATGAGTAAATGACTAGATGATAAAATGAGTAAATAAAGGATAATCGTTTCAAAATCAGGTTATTCTGCTCCAATTTTGGATGATATTTAATAATTTATTCATTTTCTCATATACTCATTTTAGCAACAATATTTTCGTAGGACACAATAAATATTTAGCAAAACCTTTAACAATCTCCGTTAAAATCGGACTTAAAAAACTGTCATCCTGTGAAATTAGAATTCTGGACCATTGGAAAAACGAACGAGAAATATCTACTTGATGGTATGGCTATTTTTCAAAAAAGAATACAGCGATATTTGAAACTAGAAACAGTATTAATTACAGATGTAAAAAATGCAAAGAATTTAAAACCTCAGCAGGTCAAAAATAAAGAAGGCGAAAAAATATTAGCTAAACTAAAAACAGGAGATTACCTAGTGATCTTAGACGAAAAAGGCAAAACTTTTACTTCCGTTCAATTTGCCAAATACATCGAAAAACAACTCCATCAATCTCATCATCGAATTATTTTCCTCATAGGTGGCGCCTACGGTTTTTCGGAAGAGATCTACAAAAGAGCCAACCAAAAATTATCCTTATCGGACATGACTTTCTCCCATCAAATGATCCGTCTTTTCTTTCTAGAGCAATTCTATAGAGCGATGACCATCCTGCGGAATGAGCCGTATCATAATGTTTAGGTTAGCCAATGGTGCTTATGCTGCTATTAAGCATTACCTTGAATTCAAAAACTATTTTGATAAGCAAAAAACTTAGGTTTCGATAACTTTTTTATTGGAAAACCACAATTCATTTTTTTCGATTAGTCCTGTATAAATGTCTTCTTTTAAATTCAAGAATTTTCTTTTGAACAGGCTTTAATTTAGTCATTAAAGCAAATTGATATTAGATAAGCATAATTATTTACTTCATTATATAGTGTACAAAGCTTCGGTTTAAATTGAAGTAAATTGGCAACAGCGTATCTAAATCAGTGTACCATTTAGAAGATAGGTACACGGATGCTAGGCAAAATTAAAAAACTACTACTTTTTCAAAAAGGAAATCTGTTGAATTGTCTCTCCATTTTGCAAAGTCAATTTATATAAGCCGTCCACTAAGTTTGAAGTAGAAATATTGGCAGTAGCATTGCTTAGGTCAATTTGTCCAATCCCTACTACTCTACCTTGCAAATCATAAATAGTGTAATCCGTAATTTGCCAATTTAGATTTTTAATATTAATGGTCAATAAATCTTTCACAGGGTTGGGAAAAATAGTGACATTTTCTTGATTATCAACAAATTCAGTAGAAACGGACTTTGTGAACTTATAAATTTTAGTACCTCTACCATCAATGGTAATAGGCAAAGACAATTGTCGATTGTTAACGGCTAGACTCTTGGGACTTTCAGCTCGAAAAAGATCAAGTAGTACCCAATCGCCATCCGTAATATTGGCATGATTCAAATTAATTTCAAGATTACTCACTGGGTTATTTCCCGTATTATGAATGACCAAAACATTATCTCCCTCATAGGAACGAACAAAGGCAAATACTTGGCTTCTATTGACAGAAACTGCTTCATAATTTCCGATTTGCAAAGCCGTTTCGCTATTTCTTAGGTGAATGATTTTTTTGTAATGATTTAAAAGCGAATTTGGGTCGGTCAGTTCTTTTTCTACATTATAATTAGGGTAATTACTTTGCGCATTTCTCCACGGCGCACCCGTCGTAAAACCTGCATTTCTAGAATCATCCCACTGCATAGGTCGTCGAATATCTTCATCAGGTTTAGCCCCACTCATCCCTATTTCTTCTCCATAATAAATGTAAGGAATGCCGGGTAAGGTCAAATAAATAGCCGCTGCCAATTTGACCTTTGATTCCTCATTATTAAAGGTGTTCATGATTCTGTTTTGGTCGTGATTGGCAAGGAAAGTACCGTATTGCAAATGCGGATAAATGTTGTACATTTTTTGCATTTGATGGTACAAATTATCCGCAGTTCCTTGATTGACCGAATTCAAAATATTGCCAGCTAAATCAAATTCAAAACAATAATCAATGCGATCATTTTTGACATAATCCACTACTTTCTCCGTATTGGTCCATGCTTCTCCTACTGAAAAAGCATCGGCTTTGGTGTTTTTGATATGGGTCGTAAATTCATTCCAAAACAGAAAAGTACTTTGCGTATCCTCTAGTTTTCTATCTTCCTCAACAATGAATTTTACGGCATCTAAACGAAATCCATCTACCCCAATATCCTCCAACCAAAAATCAGCAGCTTTGAATATTTCTTCTTTGACTTTTGGTTCGGCATAGTTCAAATCAGGCATACCATCCCAAAACAATCCATAGTAATAATCTCCATTTTTTTGATGCCAAACTTGCTGCCCCCAAGGTCCACTATAATCAGGATTGGTATCAGCCCAACGATAGAAGTTTCTGAATTCCGAATTAGGTCCCGTTTGAGCATTTTGAAACCATGCACTTTGGCTAGAATTATGATTTATTACAAAATCAATAATCACTTTTATTCCTCGTTTGTGCGCCTCATCCAAAAACGTTTGGAAGGCTGACTGTCCGCCATAAATAGCTCTAACCGATTGATAATCAATCACATCATATCCATGATAACTTCCAGCTTCATGAATTGGCATTAACCAAATTCCCGTAATTCCTAGATCATCCGTTGTCGTAGGATCTCCATCATTTAAATAGTCTAATTTTTCTGTTAATCCTTGAAAATCTCCAATACCATTTCCGTCACTATCTTTGAAACTGTGAACGAATATTTCATAAAAAACCGTTTCGTTCCACCAAGGAATATTGGTGGTATTCCGTTCTAGTACATTGATGTATTGGTCAAAGGAAACGGTATTTGATTTATCCCCTTGCTTGACCGTCAATTGAACATTAAATTGACCAGCTTCATCATATCGAACAACTGGATTTTTATCAGTAGAAACATTGGGTGTTCCACCTTCAAAAGTCCATTCCCAACTATCGACTTGCCCAGAAGAAATATCCGAAAAGGTTATAACGCCTTGCTCATAAAACTCCCTTAAACTTGGAATAAAATCGGCTACTAAATCCGCATCAGGTGGGGTTTCATTATTGTACCAATGGTACAAGGTTTCGTCTCCCTCTTGCACCGTATGCATTCGATCATTGCCAACTCCAGGGAACTCTTCTCTACCATCCCATTGTCCATTGAATCTAAATTTATAGGCGATATTTTCATTGGTTTGAAAATTGTCTATTTTGAGTTCGTACACCTCATCTTCATCGGCATCTGTGAATCTACCCGAGCCGTTCCAACCATTAAAGGTACCAGCAACTTCTACCCAATCGCTATTTTTATTAAAATTCCCTTTTTCGATTTGATAACTCATATCTACTTGGAAGGTGATGCTTTTTTGGGCAAAAAGAGGATTGAACAGGATTATAAATAGTAGCGAAAAAATGACACTTGAAAAGGTTTTAATCATTGCAAAAGATAGTTTTTAAAATAAAATAGGTTGTACGGATTAAGCGGATCTATCTGATTTAATACGGATTTCTTCAGGTGCTTTCTAAAATCCTTTTTCAATCCGCCTTATCCGTCTAATCCGTACAACCTATTCTAATTATTATCAAATCCGAAAAATTGTAAAGTAAATAAAAAACCTCCAAGCTTAGAAAACTTGAAGGTTTTATGTCAATAATTTGACTAAGAATTATTTAAGTAAGGGAGTTAGAAATAAATAAGCTACGCAAATTTGACGCAGGATTTTTTATCTCAGACAAGGCAAAAAACGCAGACAATGCAGGGCATTGGCGAGTATTTTTAACGCAGTATGAGGTAAAAAAGACAAGCTCAAATGCG
>CALDTJ010000067.1 GCA_937924145.1 uncultured Saprospiraceae bacterium | reverse complement strand
GGCACTAAAGCAAAATTCAATATCCGCCCTAAAATACTACTCACACCATAGATCGCAGTTTCACTCGCTAGTTTTTTAAGAGACATTCCGTCTTAGTTTTTGTGGCTATAAATTTATTATTACTCGGACAGGAATGTCCGAGCTACGTAAGCACTAACGCAATTAGTAAAGTAATAGCCGTAGCCACAAAGCCGACCATGAAAATATTATAAGAAGTCGTTAAATACCGATATTTTTTATCTAGTACTTTTCCTAGGAAATATAAATCTCGCACCATATTACCATACATCAATTCGCCATCTCTAAAAACGGCATCCATTGCTGCCTCGTACTCCTCTAAATCCAAATGAACAAAATTGCCAAAGAAGACGATGTTTTTTTGATTGATAATTTTATCTTTTGACTGTTTATTAATTGAAGTTACTTTTGGTCGAGCTGATAGAACTGCAAAAACTAAGGAGGTCAAACCTGTAATGAAAAACACAATAATCGCCATTAAAATCATTGGTTTAGTCTCTGCAATATTCTTGTAAGTCATCAAGGAAATCATCACTGACAACAAGATTGCATTGACACTAATCATGATATTTGCCTTATTATCGGCAATTGCACTCAGATTGATATGATTTCGGTAATTCGTTCTGAAGAAGGTTTGAATCGCTCTATTTGGCACATCTTCATCTAAGCCTTGAAATGCATTGGGCGTTACTTCTTCGACGAATATATTTTTCTTCTTTTTTATTTTTTGTAATTGACCTTTTACAGCTAGCATATTATTGGCTACTGTAGACTCAAAAGTCAATTTGCCGTAAGGCGTATAAAATTTAGTGGATAATAAATTTTGTAGTTGTAATTGTACGCGCTGCTCTTTGGTTAATATTGTTTGTTGAATTAACTCTTGTTCTAAATAAAACAACGACGATTTTGTAGGATATAGTTCGCCATTTCTTAAAGCATAAAAAGCATCATGAAAAACTTCTTGTTCTTCGTTAATTGGTACTTTTTTAGCGTCAATCAATCGAATTAAATCTTTTACTTTTTCTGTCCTAGCTTTAGGGTATTCTTCTTTGGCAAGAAATTGCGTAACATGATTAATTGCTGCCTCGGTAGGTTGAGTATAATTAGTTAGCCGCCCCGTTGGATAAAACCACCCTGCGATACAGAGCATTTCTATTGCTTGTGGAGAAAGATTTACATCTGCGGCTACTTCTTCGATCGTTTCAACCAGCTTATTCGCTAATTCGTAATTGTGATATACTAAGCGACTATCTTGCTTGGTTTTGTATAATTCAAAAACAATCGTTTCGGCTTTTGCCAACATTCCTTTGGGAAGTATTTGTTTAGTTTGAAGTGTCATGCTAAAATCGTTGATTCAAAATAAATGATTTGAACTAATAATATACCATCGTTAGATTCCGAATCTAACAACAGGTAACCTGCTAACTCAAAAAAAATGTTTTTAAATCGAGACTTTCCAAATAATTCTTCGTCTATAAATTGAGCTGCTACTTATATGTTTTATTTTCAGAGTAAATACAAGTTAATATTTTCTCTAAAACTGTTAACTAAGCAGATTACAACTTATATTACGCACAAATTACGCTTTAAGCTGAGACTTCACCAATTTTTTTAGTAGAATTAGTAGCTCTATTGTTGAAATTAGTAAGATTTTCTTATTTTTATCCGCGTTATTGCGTAAATAACCTACATTTTTAACGATAATAATTTATCAAAAAAAACTTATTTTAATTTTATGGCAAATTTAATAGACTTACTACAAAGCCAATTGTCTGACGGATTGATTGACCAATTGAGTAAACAAATCGGCGCACCAGCACAACAAACTAGAACAGCAGCAGATAGTATTCTTTCCTCTCTAATTGGTGGGTTAGCAAAAAATGCTCAACAACCAGGTGGGGCAGACGCCTTGGCTAATGCTTTGGATAATGATCACGACGGAAGTATGTTAGATAATTTGAATGATTTGATCGGAGGTAAAGCGCAACAAATTAATCCTAGAGCTGCTAACGGTGAAGGGATTCTTAAGCACGTACTTGGTGGTAAGAAGAGTAACGTCATGGATATCGTAAGCCAAATTAGTGGTCTAAACCAAGGTAAAACTGGTAATTTGATGGCAATGTTAGCTCCTATCGTAATGGGTATGTTGGGTAAGCAAAAGCGTCAAAGTGGTATGGATGCTGGTGGTATTGCTAGTATTCTTGCTGGTGCTTTAGGTCAACAACGACAACGTGGTGGAATGGCTACTAGCTTGATTAAAGGAATTTTAGACAGAGATGGCGACGGAAGTGCTATTGATGATGTAGCTCAAATTGGTATGAGCATCTTTAGTAAATTCTTTAGAAAATAAAATAGAAAATAATGATTGAGCAATCAATCTATTTTTCGAAGAATACGAAAAGGCAGTGGATTCAGTTCCATTGCCTTTTATTATCTTGTAATTCTTTATAAACGATGTTTCTAGTCTCCAGACCAGAAATTCATATCTGCTGGTCTCCTGACCAGCGTTGTCGTCAGGAGACGACTTTTTTATATGGGATTCAAGCCCGCCTGAATGCTTGCGGGCAGGTCTGGAGACTTGAACCATCAAATTTTCACCGTAGTGCTGTTCTTTATAAATCCAAAAGCAATTTCAAAGTCGGTAATACTTTATCAATCCTTTCTTGATTAATATTCACTTCCACTTTTTCTTTTTTAATACTTACATCTACTTTTCCCTGCTTAACCAAAGTCATCATCTTTTGGCGTTCTGGATGAGAAAATTGAGAAAAAGTTCGCCTTAACACTGGCAGAATTTCCATAAATCGCTCTTCTTCCAAACCATCTATCCAGCCGTCAATTATTTGCCAAAGGTTTTCATTATAAATTAATAATAAACCACTTCCATTTAGAAAACCTTCTACCCATTGGGCACTGAACAATGCATCGCTACCTTTTGATAAAGCTAAATGCATAAAAGTGCTGGCTATTTCGGTGTCAATAAAGTTTTTATCAAATAGAATTCTTGTACTTATCCCGACTAGAGTTCCATTCACCGTCATACCCATAATTTTCTCCAAAGCAGCATACCAACTTTGAATGTGTGTCGGTTCATTCAAGGTGTGAATCGCTCTATTAGCAGCAATAATTCGCTTAAATGTTTCTTCGGCGGCGGCCTCGTCTATATTAACACAAGCATTCGGTAAACCAATACTAATTCGAGGAATAATTTGGTCAATAACGGTATTAACAGATGCTAAATCAATCTGGCGACTACTACCATATCGAATAATATTTACCAACGAAGGTAAAGCATCCATTAAATTAAAAATGTCCTTTGTCAAGGCGGACTGATTGGTCAACTCATCGGTTAAGGCGATAATGACTTCCTGCAAATCTGCATTCAATGCCGACTCAATTAATTGGGTCAACCCTGCTAAAGTGTCTTGTTTATTTTTATTATCAAAAACATAATTGGTGGCTGCCTCATAAACGGTATTTCCCCACATACCAGCCTCGATAATACGAATGGCGAAATCTGGTTCCCACTCCAAAATCCACTCTTCTTTAAAACTACCTTTGGTATGTTGAGAACTTGCCTGCGTTGCTCCCCACGGAATACTCAAAATATTTAGTCGATGCAATAAATAACTGGCTAATAAATTACCAGGCTTTCTTAAGTCTAAGGTCTTATCTACTTTCCCAAAAGCATTTTTTTCTTTGGTGAGTCGAGCAGATTTAATGCAAGTATTCAAATCTTGCTGTAGTGGAACGACAGGAATTTCATCAGGTACTTCCCCTATTTTATCTCCAATGATTAATTTTTCTTCAATTAATTTCAAAGGACTGGTTTCTCCTCCACATAAAATTGCTATTGCTGCCTCTCTCAACTCATTAATCCCTGCTACCGATAAATTACGCAAAGCTGCTAAAGAATCTGACAACCTAACTGCCTCAATCACATGTGCAGAGGAGGCGGGTAAATCTTCTGCTCGTAATAATTGCGCTGCTTTCGACATCCATTGCACAACAACTTCATCTGATTTGTCGAACAGTAATTCGTACCAAGCTGGCGAAACCACTCCTGCGCCATAACCACTTTGTTTGGAAATTCTCTTATAAGTCCACGGTACCCAAGTCGTTTTAGTTTTTATCTTTTTTATTCCTTTTAAAAACTTCTTATCGCTCGCTGCTTTATATGTTTTATACTTATCTAAAACAGGGGCATGCCATGCTCCACAAATCACCGCAATATTTTGATAGCCGTCTTTTTCTGCGGCTCGAATAGTTGTCCGCATATAAGCCTCTCGCTGCAACTCTCGCAATGGATTTTCTTTAACTGCTTGTCGCAATTCACCCATTAAAGTAAGAATAGATTCGAAAATTTCACTAGGATTGCTTGCTCGCTCAAAAGTCATATCCCACCACCTTTCACTATCGTCATAACCTGCTAGTTTTGCCATGTAGCCAAGTGGATCTTTCGCAATGCTCTTTTCTTCTTCCGTTTTTTTACCAAGATTTAATTCATCAAATTGCATGACCTTTTGTTGACCTTTTTTATTTTGTTGGTCGATTGAAAAAGCAAGCGTTCGAGGTAAATCCATGAACGAAGTGGCTACCTCATTCTCAACACCATACTTCATTGCCTGCCACTCTGGTGAAAAATGGGCGAACGGGTAATAAGCCGCCTGTCTTAAATTGCTTGGATTATATACTAGCAGTGCAATTGGTGGGACTAAGTTTTCATTGACTACATACTCAATCATATCGTTCGCATCGGGCGGACCTTCTATTAGGATACAGTCTGGTTTTAGCTCTTCTAAAGCATTTTTTAGACTGCTGGCTGAACCTGCTCCATGATGTCGAATGCCAAAAACTGTTAGCAAATTGGTAAGGTTTGGTAGAGCAATGAACAGAGAACTAAGCTCAGTTGAGCATCTTGTTTGCAATCTCTATTCTCTACTCTCGGTTCTCTATTCTCACTATATAAAATCTACATCTACTGCGTAGGGATACTTCATTAAATAATACAAAGCTCGCTGCTTATCGAATCCTTCAAAAACAACATTATAAAGCATTTCTGTAATTGGAACGTGCAATTTATAATGCCTTGCTAACCCTCTTGCTATTTTCAAAGTACGAGCACCTTCTGCCAATTCAGGCATCGAGCCAAAGATGTCTTGGGGGGATTCTCCCTGTCCTATTCTATACCCAAAAGTGTAATTTCTACTAGCTTTACTGGTAGCTGTAGCTACTAAATCACCTACTCCTGCTGTTCCCAAAAATGGTCGAGACTCTGTCCCCATTGCTTTCCCATAATGGATCATCTCCGTCAGACCTCTAGTGATTAACATCGCTTGAATGTTCTTCCCCATATTCATACCACCCAAAATCCCTGAACCAAGCGCAATGATATTTTTCAAAGCACCTGCTAATTCTGCTCCTAAGATTTCGTGAGAGCCAAATACATGGAATTGGGGACTATCTAAGACTTTCTGACCAGCTTTTATTACTTCTGAAAATTGACTGGCAATTACCGTTGCTGTTGGTTGTCCATCCAGTATTTCAGTCGCCAAGTTAGGGCCAGATAAACAGCCTATTCGCACCGCCACACTTTCCTGTCTAATCACTTCACTCATCGTATGCACATTATCTCGAGTGATATTGACCTGTCTGGCGATTAATTCATCTTCGGTTACTTTCGTTAAATCAAACCCTTTTGTCCCATGAATCAAAATATGATATGGCTTTAAAAAAGGGCCTATTTTTTTAATCGTTTCTCGGAAAGCACCTGATGGGACGATTGGGAAAATCAACGTACATTCTTTCGCTACTTTTTCAATATCATTCGTCAATTCAATATGATCTGAAATGGTAATGCCAAAATGCTGTCTTTCATGATTAATCTTATCAATCACTTTCTGTTGACGACTGAACAACAACACATCTATTCCATTTAATGCTATTAAATTAGAAATCGCTGTCCCAAAACTTCCTGCGCCAATTACGCCTACTTTTTTTGTTGTTGCTGACAAATTATTGGTTTGAATTTAGTCATAATTACATGACCCGATATTTCAAGTTTCCAAACTTGAAATCAATATTTGCTGGTCTCCTGACCAGCCTACATTTTTGTCGTCTGGAAACGACTTTAATATG
>CALDTJ010000066.1 GCA_937924145.1 uncultured Saprospiraceae bacterium | reverse complement strand
CCAAAGGGCTTGATTTATTATCAAATCAGCACAGAGTTTGGTACGCAGACGAAGAAGATGCTTAATATTGAGTAAACTCAAATTTTATTAAGAATCGCAATGTTAACAGGGTGGGTACGAAAGTGCTCGCCCTTTTTTTATTTAAAATACTTTAAATACTATTGCTTTTTTCATCCTTCTATTTAATTCTTTTTTGTGACTATTCAACATAACTAATCAGACTTTATTTTTACCATTTAGCTATTTAAGTGCATTTTAGTCGTGTTCTAAATGAACTTAAATAGCTAAATGGTAGAAAATATAAGTGGTAATTTTAGTTGGTGAATAGTTGCTCTTTTTTTAATTGGAATTAAATAAAACCGTACGGGCTAACCAGCATGAGCGGTTTCATTAAACAATTATTCAAAAAATGATTTTTCTATAGCCTCTTTAATGGAAGGATAAAAATTAAAATTGGCAGGTAAATTATCCACTTCTAAATCAACCAACATTCTTCCAATACCCAAAAATTGATGATTCGGTTCAGCAATTCTTTTCATATCATCTAAGAAACCAGCAAGGAAAGCTGGATTTGGGTTCATCGTAAAGGAACAGACCCAAACAATATCATTGTATAAATCCTTAAGTTTTTGTAAATCCGTGAGTGGAATACTTCTTCCTAGATAGACGGTTTGATATCCTCTACTTCTCAAATCGTAATTCAAATACATCAACCCAATTTCGTGCATTTCTTCTTCGGGTAGAAAAAGAATGAATGCTTTTTTGTCAAAATTTAATTCGACTAATTCCAATTGATCTATTTGCCCTTGGATTTTTTGATAAACCAAATTCGATATAAAGTGTTCGTGAACAGGTCCAATATGGTCCGTCTGCCAAAGTCCTCCAACGAAAGCCAAAAACGGAGCAAATACCTCTTTAAAGACGATTTTAAAATGGCTATTTGTTAAACAATCTTGATAAATCGTTTCAAATAAATGTGTATCAAAACTGTACATAGCGACTTTTAATTGACTCACTGCAAAATCGCTTTTTAGATCATGCTTAATATTTGAGTGCGCTATTTTAGCTATTTCTTCTGTTGGTAGTTCCGCAATTTTGGAAATTTTATAACCGCTCTTTTGCAATACAACCACATTCAACAGCTTTTTCAAATCTGCTATCGAATAAGACCTAATTTTATTAGAAGCTCTAGAAGGGTTGAATAGCCCATACCGCTTCTCCCATATTCGGATGGTATGTGCCTTTATTTCCGAAATGTATTCAAAATCTTTTATAGTAAATGTATATTTTATATTTCCCATATTACTTCTGCTAAATCAGTGGTACATCAGATCATTCTAAAACTCAATTCTATGATAATTCAAGCAAACCTACAAGTCTAACCTGTAAGTGATTACCTCAAAGTTGCTTATCAAGCGGTATTTATGATTTGATAAATTTTGCCATTATTTATAAACCAACGATACCTTCAATTCCAAATGCTCCTTATCCAAACGAGCATTCCACTTCGTATCTTCCCGTTCACCAGTATTTAAATAAAACGCTCCTTTATCTACAAAATCATTCCTTTTGACATAGCGAGCCAAATCAAGTGATGCCCTTTCTAATGTAAAAACAGCCACCTTTGTACGTTCACTTTCCTTAAATTCGCAGATTACCTCACTAACGGGAGGAATATCAATGCCTGTTCTAACTTCAATATTATCAATATTAAACCGTTCACAATCCGTTCGATTATAAATATGGTTAATCAAACTTTTGCATCCTACAAAACCCAGTAATAGAAGAACACTAATGGTGATTAAAGCTTTATTCAGAACACTCATATTGCTGCTTTTGAATGGGGAAATAATTTTAAAAAATTGGAGCAAGTCGAATGTAATAAAATAAGTTTTAAAAACATAATTACAGCAAACAAGAAATATATATTTTCGAAGATTTATTCCATAAAAACCTAATAAAAAAGCTTCCTAATTCACTAATATTCAAAGAGATTGGCTAAATATGTTGTTTATATAACAAAAGAACTGAATTAACAAAAGATGGCATATCGGTTGCATTACTTACGGGTAGAGGTTTCAATAATTCCTATTAAAAATTAAAGGCATTCGATAACGATAAAATAGGAAGTCCGTCCAGTTGGGTGTGACTAATTTACCGTTGTTGCTATAAACAATTTTCTAAACTCAATGCCTTTAATATGTATTTTAAAAAATTACTAATGGCCTCCCTCTGCCTATTTTTGTTTTGCAGTCTAAAAAGTCAAAATACCCAACCTAAAATAGAACTAGCCGCATTCGAATGTGGCAACTTAAAATTTCGCGAAACCCAAGCTTACGATGGTTTTTTCGATAAAAAATATTGGATTGGTATCACAGGAGTTGGCAAAGAACTGACCAAATGGGATAAATTAGAAGAGGTTCTACATTTCACAACCTTCAATGGTAGTGGAGAGTTTTGGACCCAATACGAAGTGGCTGGCGAGATAGTAGCATCCAGTAACAAAATTCCCGTTGCTCAATATTGTGGCATCGGTTCTTGCGAAGATATGCCAACCTTACTAGATTCCCTCAGAGCATTGCATATCACCCTACTTAAAGCGGAACAAGAAATCACCCAACTTCAATCAGATTTGTACTCTGGAACCATATTTAGCATCGATTGTGCTTCTAATAATGAAGAAAAAACTAAAACGATAGATAGTTTGCAATTGGCTTTATCAAAGGCCGATTCTATCATCAACCATTATAAAAATCAACCAACTATTGAAACGGTTATACAAGAAATACCTAAAGATACTTGTCTCTCTTGGAGTCCAGAATTTAAAGACAAGGAAGTTTCTTTTGAATTATACCCTAATCCAGTAGCCACGGATAAAGCGTTCACGCTCCTGATTAAAGGCGAGGGAGATTATAAAATCAATATCTATAATGAAATAGGTAGTCAGGTGCCCTTCAAATACAAAGGAGTCGCTCTAAACGGTATTAACCTAACTGAAGGAACTCACCAATTTAGTATCAATGGAGTTGGCGTTTATTTATTATCTATTGATAATGAAGAACTTATTGTTACCAAAAAGATTATTGTGATTGATAATAAGTAAGGTTTAAAAATCTTATTTTTTTTGGCATATTCAGTAAGAGCCTTAATTCGTTTTTTGCGAATTAAGGCTTTTTTAGCTCTTCAACCAAATACCAATAAAGTAAGCTGCTGTAGAAACAGATGCTCCTAAAAAAGTTCCCCAAAGCACATCTGCCAAGACTACTTGAACAGGCCAATCTTTCAAAGTTGCCCAATTTGTGAAATCGTAAGTAGCATAGGTCAAAGCTCCTAAGGCCGCACCATACATTGCTGCTTTCTGCCAATTATTTTCTTCTAGTGCTGGACTGACTGCAAAAAATAAGAGCCCAACAATATAAATCAAATAGAAAATAATAGCAGCAGGCATAAATGGTTCTTCTGCCATCAAATGCCCAATATTTTTTTTGTAAAATGATTTGGCAATAAAACCTAACCAAACAGCGTCGATCCCTAAAAAGATAGGAATGGTTAGGAGATATAATTTTGCATAAAAAAGAAAAGACATAGCTAGAAAATTTTAGGTTAAATATTTTCCCTAAAACGTACTAACTACTTATTTGTTAAATAAACTCTATTTCTCTAGCCAAAAGAGAAAAAATTAAAACCACACAAAATTTTTTTATTCCTTTATTAAACAAATTAAATATTCATCCTTTATATCTACGGAGCTCAAACAAAATAATTAGTCAGATATACCCTAACAGCTCCTTATACCTTAAATTAACTACTTAGCCGAATAGCACGACGTAAACCTTTTACGCTACTTTCGATTTTCGCGCTAATTGACTTCAAAAAATCATTTTATTTTATATGATTGTATTGGCTATACTAGTCAGCTGATACGCCTAAAATTCTATTGGTATTTTCAATAGATAAATTTTTATTAACCTAATTAAAAATTTTATATGAACTTTTCTAAATTCCCGAAAATTTTCGGACTGATATTGATGTTTTTTGCGATTGGATTTGTGTCTTGCGAAGACGATGACGCTACCGACATGGTGACTGCTAACAATGATCAAACCATAGCAGCTTACATTAGTGAAGATGCAAACTTTAGTATTTTGAGAGATGCTGTAGAGCAAGCTGGATTGACTAGTGTGTTTGCCGACGAAGATGCTAAGTTAACTTTATTTGCACCTAACAACGATGCATTTATTGCAGCAGGTATTAACTTAAACACGATAAGTGATGAAGATTTGACGCGGGTACTAATGTATCACGTCATTACAGATGATAAGATCAAAAGAGCTGATTTGGTATTAGAAGATCGATATTTTTCTACAGCAGCGACCGTAAATGGTAGAAATTTATCTATTCTTTTAAATAGAGAAGACGATCGCTTGATGGTCAATCAATTTACAGCTATTTCAGGTAGTGAAAATGATTTCGAAAATGGAGTCATCTACGAATTGGGTAATGTGCTAATGCCGCCAAGTGTAGTTGATATCGTTTCTTTCGACTCAGAATTATCTATGCTAGCAAGTGCAGTTACTTCAGCTGATTTAATAGATGCAATCACTGGTAAAGATGTAACCGTATTTGCACCAACCAATGACGCATTTGAAGATGTAGACTTGACAGGATTGACTAATGAGCAAGTAGCGAGCGTTTTAACTTACCACGTTGTTCCTCAATTGTTAATGGAAGATGCCTTCGAAGATGATCAAAAGTATATGACAGCTAATGGTTCAGAAATCACCATCGACAAAGATTTAGGATTTATCGAAATCGAAGATGCAAGTGGAGAGGATACTAGAATAGAGATTGACGATATAAATGCAACGGATGGTGTTATTCACATTATTAAAGATGTATTGATGCCAGCAAACTTATAATAATAGTAATTACTCCCCAAGGTAATTACTCCGTCAAGCCCTAATCTTTTAAAAAGATTAGGGCTTTTCTTTTTTAGTAGTGAGGGTGCAGGAAATAAAAAATTGCCGCCACCAAGACCATTTGAAATAAATAAAAATTTTATTCCAATTAACTTAACGCTCTCTAAGTAATTGATTATCAAATCTTTAAAAACAACCACAATACTTCTGTGATAACCTGCGATACATTTGTGTTCAAAACATTATCAATGGTTACTCTTCTGTGAGACCTACATCCCTTAATGCTCCTATCTTTGTATCGTATTCAGTGTTCAAACATAGACATTATATAACGAACACTTTACTTTAAATAAAATCAATTAATCACCCTTTTCTTATTCTATGTAAAAGAGCTTAGAAAATAAGAATTAAAAAAATTTAACATGAAATCTATTTTGAAGTTTTTAGTCGTAGCAATTGTATTCTTAACTGTAAATACCGCTTTTGCGCAAGACAAAATGATGAAACATGGAGACAAAATGATGAAGGACGAAGTAACCGTCATTCAACTTTCTCAAACTCCAGGTGCATACGAAACGAAAGCACTAGCATTAACACCGGGCAAATATATTTTCGAAGTAACCAATAAGAATGTAGACAAAAAACTTGGTTTTTATCTTACAGATGCTACTAAAACTCAAGTATCTAATTCAGGATTGGCTAGTTTGGTTAAAAAAGGCGAAACTGCTAGAACTGGAATAGTTGAATTAAAAGCAGGAGACTATAATTACAACTGCCCATTAAATCCAACACCACTTTACACACTAACAGTAGCAGATAAAATGATGAAAACCGATAAGATGATGAAGGCTGATAAAATGGGCGACCATAAGATGATGAAAGAAGACAAAATGATGAAAAAAGAAAAAATGAGCGATGATAAGATGATGAAATCAGATCATTAATCAATCATTGCCCCCATTTACTATCCCAAAATAAACAACACCCGACTGTTATAAACACAAAAACCGATTTTACCCCTGGAGAATCATTAGACAACAGCTAAAAACCGATATTAAGTATTAGGAGATTTGGTTTTCCCCCCTAGACCAAATCTCCACCAAAATCAATTAGTTAACCTATTTATTTAAAAACCGATTTTATAAAAAATAGACTCATTTGCAATAGAATGAGTAGACACCCGACTGTCAAGTATATAGAATCACCTAAAAATTAAAAATTATGAACTCGATTAAAAATTTCTTTTCCGTATGTCTTTTAGCAGGATTGGGCTTAGGCATCACAAGTTGCGGCGATGATAACAACATAATTGAAACTGGCGGCAACGACGGCACAACTCCAATAACTAGTAACTTTGCAGGCGCAGTATACGCCATGAGTAACGGAAGTGGTCAAATAGATGGCAACGTACAAGGCAATAACTGGGTAGTAGCTTATGGTAGAAATACAGATGGTACACTAGATTTGATAGATAAATATAATACTGGCGGACAAGGTGGAGATTTTGATGGCGGCGAAGGATTAGATCCACTTATTTCTGCTTATGCTTTAAGCAAAACGGTAGACAATCAATTTTTGTTGGCAGTAAATGCAGGAAGTAACAGTATCTCTACTTTCTCCATTGACCAAGATGCCTATAGTTTAACGCTTGCAGATACAGAATCTACCAATGGTATTGGCCCAAATAGTATCGCTCACACGGACCAATTAGGACCAGATGGCGTGAATGGTTTAATATATGTATCTAATATTAATCGAGAAGAATTTGCTGGTCAAGGCGAACCTTCTCAACAAGGTAGCTTAATGGGTTACTGGTTGTTAAATGATGGATCGCTACAAGCAATTGATGGTTCATGGAGAGCTTTAGCTAACCGACCTTCTGCTGTACAATTTTCTCCAAATGGTGATTATTTAGTAGTATCAAGTATTAATGCTGGTTCTGCGACTTTAGCGAGCAATGACCAAAATGAAATAGTAGTTTACACGGTAAATCAAGATGGTTCTCTAAGTTTAGAACCAACCGCTGGTGCAACTTCAACATTAAGAGAAGATGGAACAGGCAGAAATGATGGTAGAAACCTTCCTTCGGCGATTGGATTCCAAATCGTTGGTGACAACTATGTAGTCGTAACCGAGGCAAGAGAATTTCAACCTGATGGTACTCCACCTGCCTTCCCAGCCTTACAAGATGGCTCTGTATCCACTTGGCAAATAACTGCTGGAGGACAATTAAGACCAATCGACTTAGATGTTGCATCTGGTATAAATAACACAGGAAGAACCGCTTGTTGGTTAGATTTCAATGAAGACGAAAGTGCATTTTTTGTATCCAATGCTTTAGAGGCAGGTTTAGCATCTTATAGTTTCGACAATGGACGAATTGAATTATTGAATCAAACAGCAGCTCAGGGTGTTGGCGCAACAGGCAATACAACAGACCCAGCAGCAGCATTCGGTACTACACAAGGATGGATTGATCTTTGGATTTCTGATGATGGCGAATACTTATACCAATTACATGGTTTTGGTGGGACCATCGGTGTCTACCGAATTGACGGAACTAATTTAGAATTAGTAGAAGAGGTAAACGGTGACTTGCCAACGAATAATGTACAGGGCATTGTAGCCCTTTAAGATATGGTTTCAAAGACCTTTTTTTGTTTTGAGATTTTTAGTTTTAGCCTTAATCCGTTTTTTTGCGGGTTAAGGCTTTTTAAGGTTTAATAGACTTAGTAACGAGCAAATAATAAATAGTGCATTTGGAGTTAGAGATTTTGTTCTAAGACTAGGCATTTTTTTGAAGAATAGCATCGCTATTCCTCAAAAAAATAACGACGTCTTTGGGCAAAA
>CALDTJ010000065.1 GCA_937924145.1 uncultured Saprospiraceae bacterium | reverse complement strand
CAATGGATGATTGAATGTCAGCGGTAAACTCTTAAAAGGATTAATTGGTATAATATCATCTGACGCCCTTTGCCTACTCAGTTTAATTGGAGTAAGATTTCTCGCTAATGCTTTTATTTTTAAAGTATCAATGAGGGTATCGCTTTTAAAATAAAAATTCCAATCTACTGAATCTTGCAAATTGTACCAGTATTTAATGGTATCGGCATCTATCTCTCTATAGATTTCTTGACCAATCACATCATAATCTAGCTCTGCATCATAAGGTGTTTGCCTAAAACCTAATTTTACTAAACCATAAGTTTTTGCATCTAGCTTAGGTTTTTCTAGAATTGTATTTTCTTCAAAAAGCTCAATTTTCACGGTCGTTTCGGTTGAATCATTGATAACAATAGAATCTAATGTGAAACCAATTCGCTCTTTGGGAACATTAAAAAGATAATTTAAGTCCTGATCTTCTAAGGCAAACCCCTTAAATGTTCCTGCTTTTAGATAATTAATTGTAAATTTTCCGTCACTATCTGTCTTACCAAAATAATAAGGCTTTTCAGTCCTAACTACCGTGTCAGCAAAGTTTTCATATAGCATAAAAAGGACATTTTCAATAGGCTTACCCGTCAAAACATCGACTATTTCACCAGACATTTTTAGCGAATCAATATAATCACCTGTCGAAAATAGGAACTGTAAGTTTTTGACTTTATTCCCTTCTGTTAAATCTTTTACAGCATCACCATAATTGATTGCATAAGTTACCCCTTCTTTTAATATTTCCTTTTCATTGAATTCAAACCTTGCAGTCTTAAAACCTTTCGCTCGTTCTACTTTGGGAATGTATTGTAGGGGAGGAGAAACAACCACTTGCTTAATTACATTGCTCAGTTCAATATATTCATCGAATACTAAATTAATGTCTTGTTTCTCGAAATTTGTTTGAAAATTAGGGGTAGATAATTCTTTTATTAAATTAGGAGGGAAAGTATCTCTTGGCCCACCTGTCAACGATTGTTGTTGCGCACAAGAACTAGTTACTGCATATAGACTAAATAAATAGATAATTGGTAGTATGCTTGCAATGGAATAAGTAAGGAGTTTACTTGAAGTAAACTCCTTACTTGAGCCCAATTGCTCAGATGGTGTACCTTTTTTATTTTTTAAAAACATAAATCATTCTTTCCTACTAAAATAGGAAGTTCGTTCGCTAAATTGTTAAAATAGGGATTGATAACTTTTTAATAACGTAGTTAACTCTTGTAAAATAAAGTGGTTCTATATAGCTTCCAGTCTTCCGAAGGCTGGCAGCTATATAGAATCACTTTATTTTTGCCTTAAGCCAGTTCGGCCAATTCCATCCACCGCATTTCTTTTTCGTCTAATTCGTCTGTCACTTCTCCTAATTCTTTTGAGTACTTGGCGATATCTTCGGTAGAAAGACTCGTATCATTAAATTTCTCCGTAATCTCTGCTTTCTTTTCTTCTAACTTTTCAATCTGTCTTTCTAATCGCTTAAATTCTTTTTGTTGATCTCGATTTAAACCAGGGGTTGTTTTTGATTGGAACTCAGGTTTCTCTTTTTTCTCTTTAGTCACATTCGATGCTAACCTTCGTTCTTCTAATTCCTTCGCTTTGGCATACGTTCTATATTCCGTATAAGTCCCATTGAAATCTTTGATCTTTCCTTCACCTTGGAACACAAAAAGGTGTTCGACTATTTTATCCATAAAGTACCGATCATGCGTTACAATAATCACACAACCAGGGAACTCTAAAAGAAAGTTTTCTAAAATATTTAAGGTTAAAATATCCAAATCATTCGTAGGCTCATCCAGAATTAAAAAATTCGGATTTTCCATTAAAACGGATAATAAATAAAGTCGCCTTTTTTCTCCACCACTTAACTGAGAAATATAAACCCTTTGCTGCTTTCTATCAAATAAAAATCGTTCACATAATTGTTCGGCGGTCAATTTTTGTCCCTTGTCCATCGGGATATACTCTGCAATATTTCGAATGAAGTCAATAATGGTTTGATCTTTTTCTAACTTCATCCCTTCTTGATTATAATAACCAAAAACGGTATTACCACCTATTACTACTTTGCCCGTATCAGGTCGTAGTTGCTTGGTTAATACTTTTAGAAAAGTCGATTTTCCTACTCCGTTTGGACCAACTATCCCAACTCTTTCTTTTTGTCTGAATTTATAATCAAAATTTTTGACTGCTACAAAATCGCCAAAACCTTTACTAATATTATGAGCCTCCAAAATCTTTTTGCCCATCCGTTGGCCCTTGATACCAATCACAATTTCTGAATTATCGACCTTTTGGGTTGCCTTTTCTTTGATTTCGTGAAATTTATCAACTCTGGATTTCGCTTTTGTCCCTCTGGCTTTAGGCTGTCGGCGGACCCACTCCAACTCTCTTTTCATTAACTTTTTGGTACGATCTAAAACGCTTGATTGATTTTCTTCTCTCAATGCCTTTTTCTCTAAAAAATCAGAATAAGTCCCTTTGTACCTATATAAAACGCCACCGTCTAATTCGACAATGTGACTACAAACTCTCTCTAAAAAATAACGGTCGTGTGTCACCATTAAAAGGGTAATCCGAGCTTGTTGTAAATATTCCTCCAGCCACTCAATCATTTCTAAGTCCAAGTGGTTGGTAGGTTCATCCAAAATCAAAAACTCTGGATCATCAATAATTAGTTTAGCTAAAGCCAATCGCTTTTTCTGACCACCAGACAATTCAGAAATATTCTGATTGAGTTCCGTCATATTCAATTTAAACAGAATCTCCTTGAATTTAGACTCAAAATCCCAAGCCTTTAAGTCATCCATTTTTGCTAGAGCCGCCTCCATTTTTTTTGGCTGATCTTGAAAAATCAGTGCTTCCTCATAATCTCGTAAAGCAGCCATCATCGGATTATCCGAACTAAAGACGGCATCAATAACGGTCTTAGCCCCTTCAAAATCGGGATCTTGCACCAAATATCCGACTTCAATATTTTTATAGAGGGACACTTTCTTATTTTCACCTTCTGCTGGTTCTACCCCTGCAATCACTTTTAATAAAGTAGATTTACCTGCTCCATTCTTTGCGACAATGGCAATCTTCTCTCCTTTACTGATCTGAAAATTAATCTGATCGAATAATACCTTTTCTCCGTAGGTCTTACTAACATTTTCTAAACTGAGGTAATTCATGTTGCGAGTTTCGGGTTGCGAGTTGCGAGTTGCAGTAAGCGATGAAAACTCGCAAACCCGAAACTCGTAACTCGCAACTCAAATTATTAAATTGCCAAATCGACGGTTAAATCCTGCAATGCCTTGCAAACCGCCCGTATGAACCGCTAAGATACTACTTCCTTTAGGGAAATAATCGTTTTTTATTAAATCGTAAATTCCATAAAAAAGTTTTCCTGTATAAATAGGTTCTAGTTGGATATTCGTATCTTGTTTGAATTGATTAATAAAGTCGATTAATTCGGGCTTAAACTTCGCATAGCCACCGAAATGATAGTCAGTGTTGATGGCCCAATTGGTGTAAGTATCGGACACTTTCAAAGTGTCTGATACTTTACGGAGCAGTAGCCCAATATCCTTTCGATGAAAATCTCCTTTCAAAGCAGAAAATCCAATCACCTCCTTCCTGTTTTTTATACCCGAAATAATCCCCCCTAAAGTTCCACCCGTACCACAAGACGCACACCAATAATCGGGTAATTGCTCCAACTGTCTTTCCACTTCCTCTACTAAATCTGCACAACCTCTAATAGCTATTTCATTCGTACCACCTTCTGGAATCAAATAAAAATCGCCTAGTTTTTCTTTTAATTTTTTATGGTAAGCTATATTTTCCTTTTCTCGATATTCAGAACGAGTAACAAAATGTAATTTCATACCAACACTTTCTGCAAAGGCCAATGTTGGATTTAACGGTTCAATTCTTTCTCCTCGGATAATTCCGATTGTTTTAAAACCAAAGACTTTGCCTGCCGCAGCAGTTGCATAAATATGATTAGAAAATGCTCCACCGAAGGTCAATAAGGTATTTTGCTGTTCCTTTTTTGCGGC
>CALDTJ010000064.1 GCA_937924145.1 uncultured Saprospiraceae bacterium | reverse complement strand
TAAAAAGGTATTAGCCTTGCTATAGATTGTGCCATTTTGTTTACTAAATACACCATATTTAATACAGTCCCAGACCTTGTTATAGTCTCTTATCGCAAAGTAATAAGTCGCATAAGCAATCATTTTGAGGTTATCTATATTATCAGAGTTAACATATAGATGGCAAGTGTTTATTAAGTCTTGGATTTTAGCAAAAGAAGGTTTTATAGCTTTACTCTTCAGGTCAATTTGAAATAAGAATGATTTTTCAGAAATTTTCCCATTCCATAAAGCGACACCAGATGTTAGACCAAAATCTTTGAGTTTGCTAGAATCGTTGATATATGCTCTATCACCTTTCTTGATTCTTCCGATGCAATAATTTACCAAATAGGTATAGAGCCTATAGGCATGTTCTTTTGTGAACATTTCTGTTTGGTTTACTAGTAAATTCATTAAATAGGAATAGGCTGATTCACTTTGTTTGAATAATAATTGGTGTTCTTGAATCAATAACTCAGAGATTTGATCTGATACTATACCATCTTTTAAAGGCACCTCTCGATCAAATATATTTTTTAAATTTTGACGTTCAAAATAATAAACCTGTTGTTTTTTTTCAAAAAAATCTTTTAGATTTACAATGCTTTCTTCCAATAAATCTTTTGGTGCATCTTCTAGATTAGAGAAATAGGTTAAATGTTTCAATTGTAAAGAATAGAGCGAATGATTAGTGTCAAAAACAGGAATATCAGCAAGGAATAATGCTAATTTTCTTAAGGTTTGCCGTAAGTATTTATTCATACCTTTTCGCTTATAGTAGGCTGCTAAGCGCATTTGATTTTCAAACTTCCTTTGTGGTGTATCTAAATCATAGAGCATTAAATATTGTTCGATTCTACCTGTCAAAGCAGACATAATATTTTCGAATTGTTTGGTCGAAGAATCAGGCCTCACTTTGACTATTGCATAGTCAATGCCCAATCTTTTTGCCTGCCAGTTGTTTCGATACTTATAGATGTAGTCAAATAATTTGTATTCGTAAGAAGTAGTTCTCATAGTAGATACCAAATATTTCTTACATTTTTCCAACTCCTCTTTGGTCATTTCAGCTAAAACCCGAATTAGTTTTTGATCATGCATGCTTCCGTAATTTAGGAATTTTGAAAAAGTAAAGATAAGTTTTAAAAACCGTGTAATGTTTGTTGTAATCAAGGAAGTGGTTAGATAATTAATTTTTTGCTTAGCTGTAAAAAAACGTTATTGCAAGGCAGTTGAATACTATCTTAAAATGAAACCTAAACGTGCCCAGAAGTATTCATAAAACCAAAAGTATAATGAATCCGAGTAGAGAAAAATTTATAAAAGGGCTTAAAAATCACGCAGAGAAAATTGGAGATTGGCGGAATACCTTTGGCAATGAACCTGAGTTGGAAATAAGGAAAAAATTAGAACAACTCAAAAACCATCCAGATGTCTGTTTCTCTTTGGTGGACTTGCGAAATATGACCATGCTATCTAATCATGGCACAAAGCGATTGTTCGGAATAAACGAGGAAGGTTTTTCAATGACTCAGTTCATTGATTTAATACATCCTGCATTTCGTTGGGTCTATTTCGCCAAAGCTTTAGCAGTGCTAGAGGGAATAGATCAATTTAAGGCATTTGTCAATTTAGGTGCCCCTTATGCCTACAATATTTTTTTGAACCTCCGATTGAAAGATGGAATTTATTATCGAGTAAGACAACACAGCATTCCTTTCGGATTAGATGAAGATGGTAATATGGCGTTGCAACTGAATATTTATTATTCAGGGTATGAACCTTATATTTCTCAACCAATGGCAAGTTTTTTTTCGTACTCAGGAGCCGAATTTAGCAATCATTTTACCCAAGCAATGGAACAGGCTCATCGAGCAATTTTACAAAAGGAAATCTTTGAAAAAATACCAGAATTATCACCTAAGTATAAAAAAGGGTGGAATTTGAAAGACAACGAGCTAAACTTATTACAGTATTACAGAGATCATCCCGATGCTCAAAGAAAAGATGTAGCGAAAGAACTTGGATACAAAGTACATTATTGCAATGAATTGTGGGGAAAAATAAAGGATAAAATGCACGCCTTATTTGCTCCTGCTTACTTTGGTACACCCGTTGCGGCGGCACGTTTTTTGGACCAAATGGATATTTTACCAAAACACCCTAACTTATAGGTTTTTTGTAAAGTGTATTATCCCTAAATTGTCCGCTTAATAACCTACCAATAAAAGTTAACTTAAACCTGAAAACCAAATAAAAAATTTCCCCCCTCTTTAACAAGCACATTTTATCATCATAAGGAGTATTGGAAAATATAGGCGGTCCTATTAGATGCCTTATTCCTTTTGAGCAAAAAACTAAGAAATGAACAAACTGAACCATACCCACCAGTGGTATCCTGCCCATTTATATGATTATTCCAATTTTCTATTTCTACGCACCTAAAGAATTATTGTATTAGCCAATTCTGCGCCGTACTACCTGATATTCAGGTGGTATGGTTGCTTTTGGCAATCTTCTATATAGTTGCTGTCCACCTATTATGGTAGTAGCTATGGAAGTTATTTAAATAACTAAAACTCAATTTAAAATGATGAATCGGAATATGAAATTATTTTACTATTTCACTTTAGTTGGCTGTTCTATCATCCTTCTATTCGGATGCGGGAAAGAACAAAGCCAAGAGATGGAAGAGGTCAATAAGATAGACCCCAACAATCTGGAAGAGGGAACGATTATTTTTGATTTTCAAGGAAAGACTATAAAAACCATTGAAGTATCGGCTAGTAGAGAAAATGAATCGGATTTTGTGATTTCAGGCTTATGGTTAGAAGAATCAAACGACAATCTTCTGATTTCCAATCTTTTAACTATTCATGTTTTTGCAGTTGAACCATTAGATGAATTAGGCTACGAATTGGTATGGGAGGAGTGTTCCGCTAATATTGCCGACGTTCCATGTGGATTTTTTGGCTTTGTAAGAAGTGATACTAGTTATATTTCGCAGGCAAGTGATACCTTTTTGAAGTTAGACTTTCAGCAATTTGGCAAACAGTCAGGAGAAAAAGTGATAGGGACATTTGAGGCAAGAACAGCTATATCTGGTGAAGCAGAAAATGGAAGGTTTGATATTACCAACGGTGCTTTCAATTTGGTGTTACAGTAGCATACAGACTTATAGGATTCAGATAAATCTTAGAAAATACAATCACACTTAAAAACTAAATTAAAATGAGCAATTTTTTATTTCGGAGTAGTTTATTTCTTGCTATATTATTATCAGCAGTAAGCTGTAAAAAAGACACTGCAAATGAGCCTGAAAGTTTACCGCTCAATACAATTACGGTAACGGTAGATGGGCAAAAAATCAATACAGCTGTTGCCGCAGGTGTATTATCTGGTGAACCAGATGTGGCAAGACTCTTTACCATAATACTAGCTGATGGTGGCGAGGAACCGTTAGGTATATCCTTTATACTATCCAATGGGGCTACCTTAGAGCAAGGGAACTATGCAGATTGTGAAGATTTTCCAGATGTTTGTTTGAATATTATGTCTGGTGTTTATAACTCTTCATTGACAGGTGGACCAGGCAATGCGGAAGTAAACTTTTCGTCATTAGATTTTCGTTCTGGCGGAAGTGCGATCGGAACGTTCTCTGGAACTTTATCAGATGCCTTTGGAGATACAAAAGAAATAAAAGATGGTCAATTTAATGTAAGTATCCTTTAAAAAAAGTAGTCTCCAAAAAAAAATCAGCTGTCACTAAATATTTATTTATTGGTGACAAATAGACTATTTTTAGTGATAAGTTGACTGATTTAGTGGTTGGGTGTTTTATTATTTAATAAAATGAGTTATTGCGTGTCACAACCGTTCAGAAAACTATTTTTTCTAAAAAAGATGCTTGTTTTTAATTAGGGTGACAGGGTTTATTTTACTAAATTTAGGATACAAACCGCTATTATTCCCCCCTTATTATTTTTATTTGATTTCGCACACTTGTCTGGGTGATGGATAGGCTTTGTCTGGGCTATTTTATAGATAATTACAAACACTTTTGAACTATGCACTTTTACACTCGTTTTTTGGCGACCCTAATCTTATTTTTTAGTGTCCATCATTTTATTACCGCCCAAGATTGTACTACTCGGACTTTATCAACTCAAGCTGATGTTGACAATTTTCAATGTGG
>CALDTJ010000063.1 GCA_937924145.1 uncultured Saprospiraceae bacterium | reverse complement strand
ACGCCATTTTTTGCAGGTGCTGCTTGTGAAGGTAGAACCTTTACTCTAAATGTAAACCCAGTCGTTGCTGGTGCAGGATATGAATGGACAGACGATGAAGGCAACATCTATTTTGGAGCTAATCCAGAAGTACCTGTCAATTCTAATTATACTTTAAAAATAACTTCTGTTAATGGCTGTGTAACGACTAAAGCTTTACCGATTGATGTCAAAGTTACCCCTGTCATTACTACCCTATTTGACTCTGGAGATGCAGATCCATGTATTGTTCCAGATGATACCGATGTTCGAATCATAGCAGATGTTTTCCCTGCGAATGACGGAACTTATACTTACATTTGGACTACCCCAGACGGGACCGAAATGGCACCGATTCCAGATAGTATGTTACTCATTCCAAATGCGGCATCTGCTAACGTGAATGGTACTTATTCCTTAATAGTAAATACAGGCGATGGTTGTAAATCTGACCCTGTGACTAATATCGTCGAAGTAACAGATATTCCTGTGCCAAACCCTGTGATTTCTGCCAATGCAACAAATCTTTGTGAAGGTCAAACCTTGACATTGACAGCAACAGAATATCCTAATATTTCCGCAGAATATAGATGGCAGATTACCTCTATAATGGATACAATCACTCAATCGCCAGTATTGGTTTTAGATAACGTCACGACTGCTTTGAATGGTGTGGTTAGTTTACAAGTTTTTAATGGGCTTTGTCCCTCAGTTGGTACGGCTACTTTATCTATAAATGTTAATACGCCTTTGGCACAGCCAGCGATTTCGGCACCCACTCAATTCTGTGCGGGCACCTCCATTACGTTATCAACTACGGGAATACCTGGAGCAACCTATCTATGGGAAGGGCCTAATTTTTCAGCCACTTCTTCTACTCCTGAGATTGTCATTGCTTCCGAAGCAAGTTTACAAAATAATGGTGGATATACAGTACAAATTTTAGCGAATGGTTGTACTTCACCAAAATCAGAACCATTTGTTCTATCTGTTATTGAAATATTAGATGCACCAATAGCGAATAATAGTGGAGACATTTGTACCAACAATACTACCGATATTATTCTTTTTATTGACCAAGACGATGCCCCTACTAGCGTAGAGTATAGATGGTATAATGCCGTGACGAATGAATTAGTCGCTGGCCCCAATAACTTCAAATCGCAAATTATTGAAGTAGGAAATTTACCAGAAGGGACTTATCAATTTTATGCGACCCAATCACTAAGTGGTTGTGAGTCTGCGAGATCTAATACAACCGAAGTAACCATTGCCTCTATCCCATCAGAATTAGCACAGCTTTGCGCTGGCGACATGACGATTTGTGATGTAGATAATGCGGTCATTTGTGCACAAGCACCGACTCAAGGTATCGGTACTTGGACCACTGATAATCCAGATGTAATTATTAACAATCCAAACGAACCAGAAACGACGCTTAGTGGCTTGATTCCTGGTACGACTTATACTTTTTTCTGGCGTTTATCAAATGGCGTCTGTGGAGAATATTCTGCCACTCGATTAATTGTAGAAGTTGGGGTGGCTGGTTCGATTGCTAAAGTTTGTAATGCTGTAGTAGAAGAGTGTGAAGGAAATACTGTCAATTTGTGTGCAAATCCGCTTCCTTCAGGTTTTGAAGGTCAGTGGAGTCAACCTAGTAGCCAAGCGGCTTTAGGCGTGACTATCGACAACGCTAATTCGTCCAATACTACAGTTTCTACCATTGAACCGGGTACGCCTTTCAATGCCTATACTTTCTACTGGACGGTCGTTGATGATATAGGACTTTGTACCGCTACTGATACCATGACAGTGAATGTGTATGGTATTCCAAATGAGGTGGCCTTAATCGAAGACACGGAATTAATTTCTTGTAATGGTGCTGCTGTTGTTACCGCTCAATCCTTACCTGATGGCTTAACTGGTAGATGGACTAGTGACAACTCTGCTGTTACATTTGACGCACCAACTAATCCAACATCAAGTGTCAATAACCTAAGTACAGGTATGAACACCTTGACTTGGAGCTTGACTTCTGGTGCTTGTGGTGATTATTCTTCCGATGAAATAGTCGTTTTCTACGAAGATATGCCAAATGCTATGGATGATCTATATGACATCGGATTTAGTGGTTCTGCCACTCTGGATGTCACTGAAAATGATGAATTATTTTCACCAGAATTCGACATTAAAATCATCTCTGCTCCAATGAACGGAACCGCAGAAATGACCGCTGACAATCAAGTCAATTACGTGGCGAATCAGAACTTTGTAGGCGATGATGTTTTCACTTATGAAGTATGTAATCCTACTTGTGCTAGTGATTGTTCGACCGCTCAAGTCACCTTAAGAATAGGGGAAGATGCCAATTGTGATGTGCCTTCTATTATGACACCAAATAATGATGGGGTCAATGATGAATTCATGATTCCATGTATTGAAACTGGAAATTTCCCTTTCAACGAAGTCGTTATTTTCAATCAATGGGGTGATGAAATTTATCGCGCTGCTCCTTATCAAAATGACTGGAGAGGTACTTATAATGGAGAAGATATTCCTGCTGGCACTTATTATTATGTCATTTCTTTTGATAGAAATACAGAACCGAAAGCTGGTTTTGTTATCATAGAACGCTAAGTAGAGCTTGCTGGTTAGCCCGTACGGGCGACACCTATATTCTTCTCACCTCTGGCGAGTGTCAATTAATTTGAAAAAATTATGATTTTTATTCTCGCCAGAGGCGAGAGAAATAGCGGTATCGCCCGTACGGGCTAACCAGCAGTCATGTAAGTGATTGCAAAGTCTATAAAATTTGACCGATTTAAAATAATATCCATGAGAAAAATTATACTATTTTCCATATTCGCGCTTTCCTCCATCGTTGCGATGGCGCAACAAGAGGCGCAGTATACCCAATTTATGTACAACAAATTGGCTTATAATCCTGCTTATGCTGGTAGTTTGAATGCGATCTGTGCAACGGGGATTGTGCGGAGTCAATGGGTCGGTTTAGATGGTGCGCCAAAATCGCAAGTATTCAATGTAGATGCTGCTTTGTATGATGGCAGAGTAGGTGTAGGTTTGAATTTAGCAAGAAATACCATTGGCATTTCTACCAATTACAATGCAGATATTTCTTATGCCTACAGAGTGCCTTTGGGCAAAGGAAAGATTGGTGTCGGCTTGCAAGGAAGTATCCGTTCTTTTAATGCAGACTATACTGACGAACGATTGTTCGCTATTCAATCTATGAACATTGATGCAAGTATTCCTGGTGGTCAACAAAATAAATTGACGCCTAACTTTGGTGCAGGTGTTTATTATAAAGAAGAAAATTTATACGTTGGTTTTTCTGTCCCAAGATTGCTTGAAAACAATATTGACTTTTCGGAAGATGCGACCATCATTTCTGAATCGACTCGTCATTTTTATTTGATGGGTGGTTATGTTTTTGATGTCAATGAAAAAGTACAATTGCAACCACAAGCATTGGTCAAGTATACAGAAAATTCACCTTTAGACGTTGATTTAAATGTAAGTGCTATTTACCTCGAAAAATATATGGTTGGAGCAACCTATCGAGTCGGTGGTTCGACTAGAGGTTTCCCAGCGGAGTCTATTGATATTTTATTTAGTACACAAGTTAATGAAAACTTCCTCTTCGGTATTTCTTATGATGTAACTGTTTCAGAATTAAGAGATTATAGTAGTGGCAGTATTGAAGCGATGGTTAGATATTGCTTTAAAAATAAAAGATCTGATGAGGAAGAAGTGGAAGGTGATTATTTAAATCCTAGATTCTTCTAGAAGGAATAATTCTAGTAGTCCTTTTTTCTTAAAAAAAAATTAAGCCCGATGAATTATGCCGTATAACTATCGGCACCAGACTTAATTCGTATATCCAAGTCGTCTCATGACGACACACATTATACGCTGGTCTGGAGACTTGAAATATCGGTATCAAAATAAATCCTAGCAGTCCTATTTTTGCAACAAATAAAACTCTGGTAAAACTACCTGAGTTGAACTAATCCAAAATAATGAATATGCAAAAGGTGTACTTGTTTTTAGCCCTTTTCTTTTTAGGAAATATGCTTTTAGCACAAGAAGCAACAACTTCAGTTACTACCGAATCGGTCATAAAAGAAGTGACGCACCCTGAAGTAAAAACGCAAAATACCTTCCGTATTAATTCTAAACAATTTGAATTTTCTCCTACCTACTATCAAAATGGTATCGTCTACGTAAGAGATGTAGAAAATGCCAAAATTGATGGTAATATTGGCGTATCGTTTTTTGAATTGTTCTATGCAGAATTGGACGGTGAGGGCATGCCTAGCAGCCCACAACCTTTCTCCACTAAAGTCAATTCTCCCACGCACGAAGGCCCTATCTCTTTTAACTTTACGGAGGACGCTATTTTTTATACTAGCAATAGTGACAAAACGAATAGCAAAGGCAAAAAGACGATGAAAATCTTCCAAGCACAAAAAGGAAGCGAGGAATGGGAAAATAGAACAGAATTACCTTTTAATGGAGAAGAATTTCATACCATGCACCCTAGTCTAGCGGCAACAGGTATGAAACTATTTTTTGCCTCTAATCGACCTGGTGGCTATGGTGGTACAGATATTTATTATGTGGAAAACTTTGGTAGTGGATGGGGTGAACCTATTAATTTAGGTCCAACTGTCAACACCAATAAAAACGAAGCTTTTCCACACATCCATGAATCGGGTATGCTATTTTTTGCCTCCGAAGGACATCAAGGATTGGGTGGTTATGATCTTTATGCTGTTAATACTTTTGAAAGAGATTTAAATGAGATTATTCACTTGGGTACACCTTTCAACTCTGAAAAAGCAGACTTTGGGTTAATTCTTAATCCTACTGGTACACAAGGCTACTTCACCTCTTCTCGAAATGGAGGAATAGGACAGGACGATATTTATTTATTCGATGCGCCCAATGGCATTTTCTCAACGACTGTAGCAACGCCTGCTAAAAGTCCTGCAAATATTTTGGTCGTCAATGAAATAAATGGTGAAATTATTCCTGATGCTGGTGTTTATGTTTTTGAAAAAAATGAAAGTGGGCTCTTTGGAGAAGATAATTTGTACGATGTTGTGCTGGAAACGAAAGATGCAGATTCGGAAGAAATGGAAGTCCGATTTGTGATGAAAAAAGATTTGGGGCAACCCCATTTTTATACCAATCAAGAAGGACTCATTACAACTGAATTAGCGACCAATCAAGAGTATTTATTTTTAGTTACCAAAAAAGGATACGCCAATAAAGAAGTACACTACTCTACTTTTGACCAACCTTCTCCCATGAAGATTGCCATTCCTTTGATGACTAAAACCTGTACGAACGTGAGCGGAATTGTCCGCAATGAAAGAACGGGAACAGTGATTCCAAATGTTCAAATTAGCATCAAATCTGCTTGTGATGGCACTATGCAAAATGTTAGTACAAATGGGGTCGGTAAATATGAATACTGCCTACCTTCTGGCTGTGAGTACGATCTAGTTGTCGAAAAATCAGGTTTCCTAAGACAAGGCCTAAGCGTCTCAACTAAAAATTTAACGCAATCAGAACTGCAAAAAGATATTACCCTTAGTCCAGAAAAAGACCAACCTAAATACGCAGGAAATACTTTGGAAGAAGGGTCAACTATCGTCCTAGAAAATATCTACTACGATTTTAATAAATCTGCTATTCGGGCAGGTGCAGCCGAAGAATTAGATGCCTTAGTTACTTTAATGCTCCAATATCCAAGTATGGAAATTGAGTTAACCGCCCACACAGATGCTAGAGGAGACAATGCTTATAATCGAGCCTTGTCGAGAGAAAGAGCACATTCTGCGAAAGCTTACTTATCTAGAAAAGGAATAGATGTGACTAGAATTCAAGCCTTTGGTATGGGCGAAGTCGCTATTAGAAATCATTGTACCAATGGTGTCAAATGCTCCGACGAAGAACACCAATATAATCGAAGAACGGAAGTACGAGTGACGAAATTATCAGAGAATGTGGGTGTTCGGTATAGTGGAAAGTGATTTTCTGTTGTCGGTTATCAGTTTTCAGTTAGTTAGCACAACTGATAACTGATAACCGACAACTGATAAACATTTAAAATACTTTTGTAACGATAATTAACTACAAAGTGGTGTTGATTGATAAAGTTGCTGACCGTGAACCGTACACCGTGAACCGTATACCGTGAATTCCATGGATGATTCTAAAAGTAAAATAGACCGCTACTGTGAGGCACATACCACACCTCAATCTGATTTACTCTATCGACTAGAAAGAGAAACTTACCTCAAAACATTAGCCCCTCAAATGGCGAGTGGTCATCTACAAGGCCAATTATTAACCATCCTTTGTCAATTAATCCGACCTAAAATTGCGCTCGAAATTGGAACTTTTACGGGCTATGCAGCACTTTGTATTGCTAAGGGTTTACCCAAAGATGGCATATTACACACCATTGAAGTCAACGAAGAGATTGCCTACATCAGCGATAAATATTTCCAACAATCTGGTCTAACAAACCAAATCAAAACCTATATTGGCGATGCGGCAGATTTAGTTCCTACTATGCCCTATCCTTTCGATTTTGTTTTTATTGATGCTGGTAAAAAGGATTATGCTAAACATTTCGATTTGGTCATTGATAAGGTTAGTTCGGGAGGAATAATTCTTGCTGATAATGTGCTTTGGAGTGGGAAAGTCGCTCAAAAAAAATTAGATAAGGCGACTAGAGTTTTGCATGATTTCAATGAAAAAATTCTAAACGATGAACGGGTCGAAAATGTGTTATTGCCTATTCGAGATGGGTTGATGGTCATTCGGAAGAAATAAAATTTCTACATTATAGTCTTTCCACATTCAAAGTGCTATCGTGTGGACAATTTTGGGTAGAAACCCCGTTAGGGGTTTTATGTTGGTAGAAATTGGTCATTAACAAGGTTTTTGACTGTGCCGTAGGTACAGTATGTGACATATATTGTACCTACGGCACAATGAAAATCAAATGAATTATAAAAATTCTACCAATATAAAGTACCTAAAGGCACTTTATTCACTTTTCCCAAATGTATGATACCGTAGTACTCCAAGTGCTGTAAAGACTAAAAAGCTACTGGAAATCCGCAAATCTAACATTCACAATCTCACTAATTTCCTTAAAAATAGCAGGATTTCCCACTATGATATGCTTACCGAAAAGATAATCATCGCCACCAAAAAAATCAGAAACTAAACCTCCTGCCTCTTGGATAATAATCACGCCAGCAGCCATATCCCATGCACTTAAACTGTATTCGTAATAGCCATCAAAACGACCAGCAGCTACATAAGCTAAATCTACTGCTGCAGCTCCACAACGTCGTAATCCTCTGGTGTTTTGAATAAAATGACGGAAACAATCCATGTAAGGATCGAGCCATTTATAATCATAATAAGGAAAGCCCGTAGCCAATAATGATTCACCAAGTGTTTTGGTTGCACTTACCTTAATTGGATTGCCATCTAAATGAGCACCACCGCCTTTCCAAGCGTAGAAACACTCGGCTCGATTGACTTCATAAACTACGCCTAAAACCGTTTGGTCATGATGCTGTAAAGCAACGCTAACGGCAAAAACGGGTACTTGGTGTAAGAAATTAGTCGTCCCATCTAAAGGGTCAATAATCCAACGATACTCGCCTTGTTTTTGCTCAACGGTCTCTTCTTCTGTCAGAAAAACAGAATCAGGCAATAGCGCACTTAACTTACTCACCAACTGCATTTCTGCGGTCTTATCCACATAACTCACTAAACTATTCAAGCTCTTAGTTTCAATATCTCCAGCCTTGACTTTCCCTAATTCTGTCCTAAGGAAATCAGCGGTTTCTGTAACGATCTGGATTGTTTTATTACAAAGAGTTTCTAAATTGACGGTACTCATTAATTCTTGCTTTATAGATAATCAAAGATCAAAAATAGACAAATCCCACAAAAGAAAAAGGTCTCGAATACAACTGTAGTATTCGAGACCTCTTAATTTCTAATGTTTATAGTTACACGTATCAGATAATTTGGAATTATCCGATAGGTAGTCTATTCCTCAATATTAATCTGAATCATCTCACTTTCATTCATATCAGATTCCATAACGATTCGCTTTTTCTCCCCCTTATACATATAGGAAAGTGTAGCGGTATTCGGTGGTTTAGAACCAAGATTAACAGCATGTAAAATCAAGTAATTGTCATTAGATGCTTTCAGTGGTAGGGTCAATTTTCTTGCTCGGCGACGTAGTGGATAATCTTTTAAAATCCAATGACCATTATAATTTAAAGAAATAATATCGCCATCTGCCAATTGATGATCGTAGATTTCAACAGTAATCGTACCGGGAGCTACTTGTATCTTTTTTTGTTTGACGACCACTGCTCGGTCATCTAGTTTCGACGGTAATTTATTAGGTTTAACCGTCTCGACTGCTGCTACTTTAGGCACTTCTTTTTTAGGATAAATTACCTTGAAGAAGTGAGGTTCTTCCAGTTGAACTAAGGCAGGATATTTATTGTCTGCAATCCATTTATTCAAGTCTGAAACTAAACCAGAACCATAGCGATTGAACTTGGCAACCATTTCAACATTATAGTAATAATAAGTATTGCCATACAAATTATACTCCGCAGGAAAAGCTGCACCACTCAAATATTTCTGTGCAACCTTAGCGAAAGCATCTGCTTTTTGCAAAACATTTAGATAACTACGATCCTTGATATTGAAGCCTTTTGCAGTTGCTTGATTGTTTTTAATATGCTGAACTAAGGCATTCAAATTATTTTGATCCTCAGCTCTAACTCCTTCTAAGAAGGCTCGGATATTTTCGTGAATGGCAATGATATTCCCTAACGCTTTATTATCGTTGGCAATATTTAAAGCTGCGTAGCCTTTTTTCACCGTATTCTTTAAGCGTTGCTTGGCTTTATTAAAATCATCATAAAGTGTCACACACTCTTCCATTACCTTGTATATAGCGGCTAAGTTTTTACGCTGTTTTAGATCCTCTCCTTTCGTCAAATCATCCAACTCAAACCTAATCGCATTTACCCGAGTGATGATAGACTTCATTTTATCCATTTCCTTGCGCAACTGGGCAGCAGTAGCTGGATGTAGTTTTTTGCTATCGGCTAATGCTCGGTCGTACCAAGTATAAGGAGAAATATCATAAAACCAATGTTCCTCATCTACAAAAATATTGCTAGGTAGGTCGGCATTGCTATAAAAATTCAGTTGACTATTTTCTAAATCGACGTACTTATTAACTTTCTGATTGAACGTCTCTAATAGTCGATGAACAATCATCAGACCATGCGTACTTTCATTCGAAAATTGAAGATAATTATTGAGGGCATCTAACTTAGCTTGTTGCTCCGAAGTTATCTGCGCCTGACCAAACATTGGTAGGAATAGTAACAAAAAAAGTAATTTTTTATTCATGTCTGGGAAGTTTTAAATTTAGTTTTGTTCAAGTATGTTTTAAAAAACAGCAAATAGAAGTATTCTCTCTAGTTTATAGACGTTATTATCTGTAACTAGATACATAAGTACCAACTCATATTATTTAAAAAACTAAACGTAGTCAAGTCTGAAGGGAGTCGTTGCCTGCTAATTTTTTGTTAAAGTTTCTTCGCCAATAGTAAGTAATCTGTATTTTCCTAAAACCATTACCCTGCGGTCACTTCCCACATATCATCAATGGTGAAATATTTCTGTGCCAAGTCCCGTAATTCTTGAGCGGTAATCGTATTAACTGTATCAATCAACTTATCAAAATCTGTGAATTTCATTTTATTTAAAACCATCGTTTTAATAACATCTGCTACGTGAAAAGGACCATCGACCATATTGAGCATATTGCCCAGCATGTAATTACGCACCATCTGTAGTTCATCGTCTGGTATTAAATCGTTTTGTAAAACAGCTATTTCCTTATAAATTTCTTTTTTGGCTTTCTCTATAAATTCATTGCCGACTTCCGTTGCTACGTAAAAACAAGCATCGTGCAGCATAGTATCTTGCGTCGAATAGATGTTATAAGTGTAACCTTTATCTTCTCGAATGTTCATCATCAATCGAGAGCCAAAGTACCCTCCAAAAATGGTATTCAGAACCGTAAAACCTGCAAAATCGGGATGGGTTCGACCGATAATCCTTTTACCAATACGAATCGCCGTTTGCATTGAATTAGGAATGTCGATATGCCTTTTTTCAGGAGTTTCAGTGGTCAATTTTAGTTTAGACATTCGACTTTTTCGACCGATAGGTAACTGTCCTAAATATTGATCTAATAGTTTTAGCGTTTCATCTGTTATTCTGCCACTGATGAAAATTTGACAATTTCTAGCATTATAATGCTTTTGAAAATGCTTGATTAAGTCTGCTCTTTTTACATTGCCATAAGCTCGATTATTACTATTATAACCGTAAGGATGTTCCTTCCCAAAAATGTACTCCGTAATTTTTCTATAAGCAACAACATCATTTTTAGTCAAATCAACTTGTAACCGACGCTTACTATTTTCCAAGTACGTAGTTAGTTCTTCTTGTGGAAAACTAGGCGCTAAGAGCAATTCGGCAACTAACGGTATCAAGGTTTTAAAATGCTTATTTAAAGTATAAAAAACTAGATTGGAGTTATCCAAATTTGTTGGGGTGCTTAAAGTCGCACCATAAAAATCAATTTGTTCTGCAATGTCAGCCGAACTTAGATTGACTGTCCCCTCTTTCAATAATCTAGAAGTAGCTTTAGAAATTAACTTCTTTTTTTCGTAAGGTCGTCCTGAATTAAAGACTAATTGCAATTTGGAGACATCCTGTGTCCCCATATTGATAATGTGCACTGGAATTCCATTCGACAATCTAATCTTTTTAGATTTTGGCAAGTGCAATTTTTGAATACGCTTTATTGGTGGTGCTATTTTTCTATCTATCATGCGTGATACCTCAAAGGCTAAGTTAGTAAAGTTATTAAGGTCTTACCTTCAGAATGAGAATAATTACCCCCCTACTTCACTAAGTATTATTTTTTTATAATTATCTAATAATCAATAGTTTGCAAAAACAAGAACATACTGTGCTTTGGTACTACAATACCTAAAAAACCTACTTACCAACACTCTCAAAAAGTTATCCACATTATGTTAATTTCTTTATACCTTAAAAGTTGAGAATAGATTGTATTTTTGTTTCCTATCGCAATTTTAGGCTTAAAAGCTATTGCGAAAACCGATAAAAATAAATTTTCCGTTTTTGAAAAAACTATTTTTATCCAATAAATATGTAAAGAAAGAACTATTTCATTAATAAACCAATCGACTATGAAGTTCAGTATTTCCTCTTCTGAATTACTCGGCCAGTTACAAATTGCGGGAGGCGCAATTGGTTCTAATCCAGTCTTACCTATTCTGGAGGATTTTTTATTTACAATCAACGATAATCAACTAACGATTACTGCGACAGATTTGGAGACAACGATTGTCACCGAAGTCGAAGTAATGTCTGATACCAATGGTACAGTAGCTATCCCTGCAAGGATTCTATTAGATACCTTGAAAGCATTGCCACAGCAACCAATCACCTTTGCAATTGACGAAGAGACTTTTGCCATAGAGATTACTTCCGCTTACGGAAAGTATAAATTGGCAGGAGAAAATGGAACAGATTTTCCAAGAATTCCTGATGCTGATGGAACAGATTCAATCGTCATTAGCGCACCTGTTTTATCGCAAGGAGTCACTAAGTCCTTGTTTGCAACAAGTAACGATGAATTGCGACCAGCAATGACGGGTGTGTACTTTCAAGTAGATTTCAACAAGGTGATCTTAGTGGCGACCGATGCGCATAAATTGGTGAAGTATACTTTCAATAATTTAAGTAGTGAGATTTCTACTTCGTTTATTGTTCCTAAAAAGGCATTAAATTTATTGAAAAATGCTTTGCCAGGAGATGGAGAAGTAAAAGTATCTTTCAATAAAGCAAACGCTTTCTTTTCTTTCGACAATATCAAAATGGTTTGTCGATTGATTGATGCTCGTTATCCTGATTATAATGCAGTTATTCCTGTAGATAATCCAAATGAGTTAGTGGTTAGTCGGACAGACTTCCAAAGTTCTCTAAAGCGGATTGCGATCTACGCTAATAAAACAACGAATCAAGTAATTTTAAATATACAAGACGGAAGTTTGACCGTATCTGCCCAAGATTTGGACTTCTCCAATGAGGCAACCGAGCAAATGACCTGTACTTTCAACGGAGATCCGATGAATATTGGATTTAACGCCAAATTCTTAGCAGAGATGTTAGGTGTTTTGGAATCTGATGAAGTGAAGATTCAACTATCTGGTCCAACCCGAGCAGGTATTTTATTACCAATGGAAGAAAAAGAAAATGTGGAGATTTTGATGTTGGTAATGCCTGTAATGTTGAGTAATTAAAAAGAACATTTCATTGTCAGAGGTCAGATCGTCCGTACGGACTGTCAGAAGTCAGATTTGTAACGTTGAACTCGTCTTAAATCTGACTTCTGACAAAAAAGCTTGCTTTTTGGTCTGACTTCTGACCTCTTTTTCTAACTTTTCATTAAGTTCTCTAAAGCAGTCTCCATTTGTAGTTTATATTTACGATTTTCAATCGCAGTAGGCGGCGAAATTCTTTCCTTACAGTCCATAATTGGGCATCTTTCGCAAGTAACACTTACCTTTTTTCTAGGAATAGCTGGATCATCTAAAAACTTAATTTTACTCTTCAAATCTTCATCGGCCAATAAACCAATGGTCACACTTACATTTTTGGTAGATGGAAAATACGCAGGACGAGCGATGGTAAAACAGAAATACTCATCACCTGATTCTGGATATTTTGAAAGTTGAACCCCGACTTGTACTTGTCTAGAGGATTGGGCATTGCTGGCTAAACTTTGTAGTTGGCTAATAGACAGCCATCTACGACAATAATGTTCGTCTAGATTATTAGCATGCGGTTCGTGCTGTCGATTGAGGTGTAATTCTTTATCTATTTGAAAGGATTCTTTCTCTGGATCGTGAATCATCCGCATGAAGAACATTTTGGGCATTCCAAAATCTTGCGGCAAGATATTAAAACGTTGGAATAGAACCTCAGGAGAAACATCGTACTTCAACAATAATTGAAGTAAGTAAGATTGATCCCAAGTAGATTGGTCAAAGAAGTATTGTAAATCTTTCTTGAAAGCATCTCGATTAACGAGTAGACCAACTGCAAAATAGCCAGCGATATAATTATTCAGAACGATCTGAAAATTATTAACTTTTAGGAAAGAAGAAGTATTAATTCGCTTTTTTAGTTTTAAATAATTGTAGGCTAATTCCTTTCCTAATTGTAATGCTTTTTGCTTTTCGTTTAGTTGAGGATTGAGAATTAGTTTTTTCTTTTTAGGAATAAAAATCGAACGTAAATGCTGAAGTTCAGGATAGTCTGTCAAATCATCTTCAACAATATGATACCCAAAATGCTTTTTTAAGATACTCGCCAATAAATTAACAGGTACCGCTCGATTAGTTGGTAATTTATAATCCTTAATAAATTTGGCAATCGACTTTTCTATATCTTCGAAATAATTATAGTGTAATTCTTGGTAAGCCCGCACCGCATTAAAGTAGAAGTTTTCTTCTTTGAATTCAAAGTTTCTAGACAACTCCACCAAAGTAGAAATAAAAGCCCCCACTCTCAACGGTGCATTGGCAATAATCTCCACGACTTTCGATAACTCAATCCCAAATAAGTCAAGTGGCAATTCATTCAAAAAATTCGAATGGAGCAATTCGCCTACCGCTGCTAATTTACCTGGCAGTACGGGCGAAACCAATTCTTCATAACTTGTCCCTAAGGCACTCGCTAAAGTCTCTATTTTATCCGCTTTAGGCGATTTTTTACCTTTCTCTATTTCATTCAAATAAGAAACAGACAAACCCGCAGCTTTGGACAAGTTCGCAAAAGACAAGCCTTTTTGAACACGAAGTTGTTTGACCTTCAACCCAAAGATTATTCTACTATTCTGATGCGTGAGATTCATGGGGGTAAAATAGGAATTTTTTTTTGTAAAAAAGAGAGAGGCGATTGCTAACCTGTAGCAATCGCCCTCCAAACCACAAAAGACATCTTTACTTTACTTAATTTTTATAGGTAGCACGAACTTATAGGTTCGTGTCATCATAGACACAAAAGTGTTTGCTAAATTGTCATAGTTTGAGCTAAATCCGTTCACAGATTAGGATAACCTGTGTTGTTTTTGTTTTTCGCAGACAAGTTTTTTAATCCTGAGAATCAGGGGATGTCTACATTACTTTTTTCGTGCGTGGAGCCTCGCCGAAGACCACTCGTTTCTCTTACAAAGGTTTCGGCGAGACATCGCACTAATCGGAATTGGGACAGTAGTGCCAAGCTCTGCTTGGCAAAATTATTTACACACCAAGCAGAGCTTGGCGCTACGATCACTTTATAAAAACTTTACCAGAGTTCACTAGACCACCATCTGCTCTAATCGTATAGATATACAAGCCTTGCGGTAAGTCATTAGGATAAAACTGGAATTTATTCGAGTTGTATTGTTGAAATTGAACAGCCTTACCTGCTACATCAAAAAGATGAAATTGTACATCTGTAGTACCTTCTAGACC
>CALDTJ010000062.1 GCA_937924145.1 uncultured Saprospiraceae bacterium | reverse complement strand
AAGTGCTATTGATACCCCACATCTTTTTTTTAGTTCTTTGAAAAAACTGGACATTGATTAATAGGGTTATTTTTGTTTTAAATTCCTATTTGATATTAAGGAAAAAGCAAAAAATGAGACTAACGACTAATTATTTAGATGCCAAGCTCAATGATGAGCGTCTAACTAAGCGTTTTAATATTCTGCTGCCCCAACTAGAAGATGGTTTATCAGACACGATTCCACAAACTAGTCCAAATAAAGGGTCGATGAAAGGGGTTTATCGTTTTTTTCGTAACCCCAAGGTTGAATCAGCCCCTCTAATTAAGGCTCATCTAGAGACGCTATGCTTTTCGGATGCGACTTGCAGTTTGCCAAGGTTTCTATGCTTATCAGATTCTACAGAATTAGATTATACAGGTAAAAAATCAGGCGCAAATTTGGGACCTTTATCGTATATACATCAAAGAGGTATGATTCTTCATAACAGCATAATAATCAAGGATAATGGAAGTCCATTAGGGCTACTTAGGCAAGATTATATCCTGCGTAAAGACGAAGATTTTGGCAAGTCAAGAGAGCGAGAAACACTTCCCTTTGAACAAAAGGAAGGTGTCAAATGGTTAAATCATTTTAATGCAGCTCAATCCTTATGTGCCCAACATCGCATAGAAATGGTGTATATAGCGGATAGAGAGGCGGATATAATGAATGTGTTTGCTGCCCGTTGGCATGAAAATATGCATTTTGTGATTCGCTCTCAACACAATCGTAGCTTATTTGACACACCGCTTAAGTTACGTCAGTTATTAGCTCAACAACCTGTAGTGGGCACTTATGAAGTGAAAGTTACCCATCCTAAAACAAAAAAAGAACGAAAAGCTACGATTCATGTACGTTATACGGAGGTTGATTTAAAGTTAGCTAGTAAAGCAAAATCTAAAAAACACCTTGGTGTACAATCCGTCACTGCTATTGAGGCTTGGGAGGCAAATCCTTCCTCGGATGTAGACAAACCTATTCGTTGGATTTTGCTAACTTCTCTACCGATAACTGATTTTGCAAGTGCCCTACAAATTGTTCAATACTATTTATTACGATGGTTAATCGAAAGGTATTTTTTCCTATTGAAAAGTGGTGGAGCAAAAGTGGAACAATTACAATTAGAAAAACCACATCAACTCAAAAATGCCATCACTACTTATTCTATTGCTGCTATGAATGTTATGAAAATCAGATACCTTGCTGAAAATGAGCCTAATACAACAATAGTAGAGGCTGGAATTACAACTTCAGCTTGTGAGATACTTTATCAATATGCACATCACAAAATAGATAGCAATATTGTCTTTAAGCACGATAAGCCGCCTTCAATGAGAGAATTTTGTATTATCTTGGGTAGACTAGGTGGCTTTATACCTTCTAAGCGTCAGCCTCTACCTGGATTAAAAATCCTCTCTAGAGCTTATAAAAAATTGGCTTTCCTACTAGAAATACATGATGTCCAGTTATTTCAAAGAACTTCTGAAAAAGATGTGGGGTATCAATAGCACTGAAAGTGACCCCGACAAGGGGGATTTATCACCGATAAAATAGTAATGGATAAACCTCCCCCTTTTCAAATAAATCTTTACCTCTAGGCAATTGTAGAAAAGCATCCGCATCTACTAAATTTGCCAAATCTCCCGAACCATTACCAGAAACAGGCGTCACTAATATTTGACCTTTTTGATTATAACTCACTTTTACTTGTAAAAAATAAGTTAAGTCGGGTTTAAAACTAGTATCCTCAGTTAAAATACCATGTGGCTGATTATCTGTCGGTA
Source organism: uncultured Saprospiraceae bacterium (assembly GCA_937924145.1). Classification (GTDB taxonomy): domain Bacteria; phylum Bacteroidota; class Bacteroidia; order Chitinophagales; family Saprospiraceae; genus JAFMDF01. The sequence continues at coordinate 9,089 of CALDTJ010000062.1, read as the reverse complement.
AACCTAGACTTGCATTCAACCAAGTTATAAAATAACGATGCGTGCAAAGAAAAGAGGAAACTGGATTGCCTGGCAAAGCAAATACCAAAGTGCCATTAGGCGCTTTTCCAAACCAGAAAGGTTTACCTGGTCGCTGTTTGATTCTATGAAATAATTTTTCTACCCCTAATGCTGCCAAAGCATCTGGTAAAAAATCGAATTTTCCTTTCGAAACTCCTCCACTTAAAATGACGACTTCGTATTTTTCAATAATTCCTTTCAAATCTTTTTGAATCGCAGCTATGTCATCATCCAAATGATGCCGATCTGCCATGATTCCATGCTTGGCTAAAGTTGCCCTTAGCCGATGGACATTCGATTTTCGAATTTGGTGTGGTAAAGGCACTTCTTCTATTTCTACTAATTCATCTCCCGTTGAAATAATGATGGCTTTTGGTAAGCAAGTTACTTTTAAGTGAGATTTGCCGACTGTTGCCGCAACGCCTACTTCAGCAGGAGAAATGACACTTCCTGAGGGTGCAACTAAATCGCCTTTTTGTCGATCTTCACCTTGACGGTGAATATTTTTTCCTTTGTTCAATATTTCCACTTGAATCGTTGCTACCCCGTTTTCGATTACTACATCTTCATAACGAATTACGGTATCTACATTTTTTGGTAAAACAGAACCTGTCATGACCTCTATACAACCTCCCTCTTTTTTTAAGGATAACTGAGGAGTTCCTGCGGGTGCTATTCCTTCTACAGAAAAAGCCCTTATTCCTTTAGCAAAATATTTATGCTGGATTGCTATACCATCCATCGTCACTCGATTGTAGGGCGGTAATTCTCGGTCCGTAAAGAGGTCTTCTTTTAAGACGCGCCCGATAGATTCAGCTAATGGAATTTCTTCTACACCAAAGTCTTTTTTATGATTATTTATTATTTCTAAAGCTTTTTCTACACTTATCATATTATAGGATTATCCGATTAGAAGAATTAAAAAGACTTAATTCAAACAAAACACCCAACATTTACCAACAATTAAAAACACTGATTATCAGCTACTTAAATAGTTATCCACATTAAAAATCAAAGTTACCAACATACTGTTTTTAATATAATTTTCAAATTGATTAACTTGCTTTTATTCCAAGTGGATTATCACTCGGAATAAATTCTATTTTGGCACTTTAGTTTTGATTTAAATGTCGTCTCTATGAGATTTTTTGGGATTAAGACAAGTGCTTTGTAAACAAAGTATAAGTATTTAATTTTTAACCCAAACCACGAAGTGGTTAAATATGAATAGCCCCGAATGAAATTCGGGGACATGAAAGATTTTACGTTCCCAATAACCACGAAGTGGTTAAATATTAGGAAGTTAAGTTGGGGTTGTGTAGAAAGTCAATTTTTGAATATTATTAAAACTTTTCATTATTTAATAATATTTGATAATGAATAATTTACAAAATTAAAAAATGAATAATTGTTTCTAATTTTGACTTTTTACACAACCCCTGGCATATCGTTTGTTTGATTCACCCCGAATTTCATTCGGGGCTATTCGTGTTCAACCACTTCGTGGTTTTCGTGGTTAATTATTAGCTCAAATTTTGTTTACAAAGCACTTGTTTCATAGAGACGACATTTCAAAGTACCAAAGTAGAATTAATCACTTATAACCTTATTCCGTGTTTGGTACTAAATCATTTCGTCAACAATTTCCTATTTTTCAACACCACCCTAACTTGGTGTATTTGGATAGTGCTGCCACTACTCAAAAACCAAAAATGGTTATTGATGGCATTACTAATTTTTACCAAAAAGAAAACGCCAATATCCATCGTGGAATTTATGACTTAGCGGCACAAACTACGCAAAAATATGAAAGTGTGCGCCAAAAAGTAGCAGAATTTATTGGTGCTAAACATCAATCTGAAATTGTTTATACTAGCGGTACGACTGCCTCGATCAATTTAGTCGCTCATTCCTTTTTGTTACCACGTTTAGAACAAGGAGATGAGGTTTTAGTTTCTGCTATGGAACATCATGCGAATCTAATCCCTTGGCAAATGGCTTGCAAACAAAAAGGGGCACATTTGCGAGTAATTCCAATTGACCAAGCAGGAAATATTGATTTAGCCGCTTATAAAAAAATGTTATCCGCCAAAGTTAAAATGGTGGCAGTTGTCCATATTTCTAATACGCTGGCGACCATTAATCCAATCGAAGCAATGATTGAAATGGCCCACCAAAAAGGGATTCCAATTTTAATTGACGGGGCGCAAAGTACCGCCCACTCCCCTATTGATGTGGCGAGTTTGGATTGTGATTTTTTTACTTTTTCTGGTCATAAAATTTTTGGGCCAACTGGCATTGGTGTACTTTATGGAAAAGCAACGCATTTAGCAGCCATGTCGCCTTATCAATTTGGGGGCGATATGATTCGAACGGTTACTTATCAAGATGCAACTTATGCCCCTGCTCCGCAAAAATTTGAGGCAGGAACGACCAATATTGCTGGCGTGATTGGCTTAGGTCATGCCATTGATTTTTTACAACAATTTGATAAAAAAGCCATTGCTCTATTTGTTAAAGAATTAGGAGCGTATGCTAGAGAAAAATTACTGAGCCTTAATGATTTGACGATTATTGGTAATGCTCAACATAAAACAGGGATTGTCTCTTTTGTTTTAAATAATGTACACCCGCATGATGTTGCTACGTTTTTAGGAACGGCTAATATTGCGATTCGGGCTGGGCATCATTGTACGCAGCCATTAATGGACTTTTATGAAATCCCTGCTACTTCTCGGGCTTCTTTTTCTATTTATAACAATCGAGCGGAGATTGATTTTTTAGTGGATGAGATTAAGGGGATTCAGTCTTTTTTTGCTGTTTAGTGCGTAACTGGAGTTTAAAACTAGACGCTGATTCACCACATAGTCACATAGTAAAACACATAGTTCACAATAGTTTTCTTTGTTAGATATTGACACGAGCAGTAGCATTTTTCCAAGTTAGATGTTGTCTATTATTTGAATGTTAGCTTAGTGAATAAAGCTACTGCTCGTGTCAACATCAAATTAGAAAACTATGTGCTCTATGTGAAAAAACTATGTGGCTATGTGGTAAATTTATAAGTGAGCTTTTTAATTAAAAAATCTATGAACGATAAATTAAAACAACTCTATAAAACTGTTATTCTAAAACATAATAATCAACCTTTTCATTACGAAAAAAAAGAGACTGCCACTCATCAATTGGAAGCCTATAACCCGTTGTGTGGAGATCGGTTTAAATTATTTGTGGAAGTAGAAGATGAGGTCATACAGAGCATTCATTTTCATGGGTTTGGCTGTGCCATTTCTAAAGCCTCGACCTCTGTTTTAGCTAAAAATTTGGAAGGGAAGACTTTGGCGCAGGCAAAGATACTTTGTGAAGAATTTGGACAGGTGGTTTCACCTGATTCGACTGCCGAAAATGAGAAGGAAGAATTTGCTGCTTTTGCGGCGGCAAAGGATTTCCCAGGACGGTTGACTTGTGCGACTTTGAGTTGGGAGGCTTTAAACTCGTTTCTAGCAGAAAATGATTAGGTGCTTTGCTTTACCTTTCGTCAGAGACGACTTAGATATGGATTTCCAGTCTGGAGACTGGAAATATCGTACTTAATGACTTTTTACAACAAAGCGCCACTGACTAAAAAGTCAATGACGCTAATTTGTTGTAATCCTACAAAACTAACAAATTTGTGGGGGGCATTTTGTAGTTCTATATCTTTCTCGTGGACCTTTTTTTGAAACGGTTTACGGTATTCGGTACATGGTTTACGGTAAGCTATTTTGAATATTTAGTGTTTGTTTTTTGTTTTTATTTATGCTACACCGTGTACCGTTAATCGTCTACCATTTTACCGTATTACAATCATCTTCTTAGCCGCCACCCCGAACGGTGTGACTAATTGATAATAATAAGTGCCATTTTGTAATTCGTTGGCAAGTACTTCAATTTTTTGCTGCCCCTTTGCAAAGTCTCCACTCCTAGTTTGAACCACTCTACCTTGCAGGTCGATAATGTTTAACTCAACTGCTGCGGCATCTGGCAATTCAAAACCAATTGTGGTCTTGTTAGTAAATGGATTTGGTGTGTTTTGTCCCAGTCCGAATGTCGGAAAAAGGGTAGCACTTCGTTTTGGTTGAAGCGCTACACCCAATAGAGATCCGTCATTACGGTAAGATTCTGAGGCTGTAAACTTGGAATTAATGTCTAATAATGAAAGTAGCGAACCATTCTTCGTCGCTCTAAATTTTAGACGGAATAAATTGGATGTATTTTCATTAGCTGTTGCAGTCGGATTATTCCAACTAGTCACTAAGTAACCTCGATCTTGTAAGCCAAAACCAAAATTAGCGTCAGTGGTCACCCCTTCTACAAATTCAACTAGTTCTAAACCTTCATATTGTAAGGTAAATTGATAACCTTCTATGTTTTTGAAGTCGGTTGCATCAAAGGCTACTTCTACTATTTCTCCTTCGACTACTTCCCGATCTTCAATTTCTATAACGAAGTTTCCTTCTTTAGATCTATCATCTGCGGTCATTAAAGTATTGGCAGCAGCACTACCGTTGATATCTCCAACCTTGACGGCAATAAAATCTAAATCAGGTATTACTCCATTCAAATTATTTACTTGTATGAATTCAGGGAAAGTCTCGCCAGCAGGCGTATCCGTTGTGAATTCATAATCTGCATCAATAAATCTCCAACTTGTATTATCATTCGGAAATTCTGTGATTAAATTCAAGATGAGCTTACGCAATTGAATAATGTCAAATGTACTGACATCCCCCGAACCATTGACGTCCGCTGCGATAAACTGGTATGGAGAAGTAAAGACTTCTTTTCTCAAAATGTGCTTGGTTATCTTGACCATATCAAAAGTCGAAACACCATTTAATACGCCTGTATTTTTTGTAGGAACGACTGTATAATTTGGACTACCAGCCAAATCAAAAGCATAGTTTCCATTAGCTTCCGTCATCATCATCGTATTGCCTGCGTTCTCAATTCTCACCTCGGTATTTTGTACCGCAGCACCGTACTCTGTATAAATTTTTCCAGTGATAGAACCACCTGATACTGGACAAACTTTCATATTATCCTGTACATTCATGGTCGTCACACAAAAATCATAGTTTCCTGCCTCGTCGATGATGTAGACATTTACATACTGTATACCTACATAATCACAGTTAAGAGCAAGCACCGTTGGCAATGCTAAAACCCCTTCAGTGGTAGTCGGCGCAGCATTCGAAAGAGAGTTGTGCCAGATTCTAAAGCGTAAGTTATCCTTAAGGGTACAATTGTCTGTGCTATTGACATCAAAATCGGTTGCCCAAATTTCTACCTCTTTGCTCGTTCCTAATTCCAATGCTAAGCCTTCTAAACAATAAGCAGTTGGTTTGTAACAATCTTTGAAGGTATATACATTTTCTGTCCATGTATTATTTCCACATTTATCTGCTACGCTCCATTTTACTCGGTAAGAAACATTTGGTAAAACGACCCAATTAAAAGAGGCATTAAAACCACTTCCTTTACGAGTGTTGTCCTCATATATTTCCCAAGAGAAATCTAGATTATTGCTAGATGCTTCATTACAATCGGTCGCAGTGGCAGAGAACGTTTTAGTCGCATAACACTGATTTTGTTCATCAATGCATTCTTCGACACTCGCTACTGTCATTACTGGAGCATCATTATCCGATACTTTCAAAATTTGGGTATAAGTGAAATAGGGCGTCGTGCCATATTGCGCACTAGAAATCGTTTGATTATTCATCACATCACCCGATGCATTGGCCAATCTATTGATACTTACGGGTTGATCGCCTGCTTTGTATTTACACCAATTAATGATGTGATAAGTCCGAATTACTTTAAAACATGCATCGTTGACAATCTCAAATTTTTGGTCGTAAGATTCATAAGCCATCGCATCACAGAATCCATTTTCGATCAATATATCAGCGGCTGGAACGTCATCTCCACAAGTACCAATCCAATCGACTGGTAAGGTAATTTGCCAATCTGGTCGGTATTCGATGCTAATGAATTGCTCTGCCCAATTAGACACATTTCCTGTCCAATCTCTCACTCGATAACGTCTTTTGATTCTAAAAACACCGCATTCTTCGTCAATTAATTGATACTGTTGCTCTAAAGTCAAATCTTGACAAGTCAAATTATCTACACAAGCAGAAAATGGAATACCATATTTTTCATTATAAACATCTGCCAAATCGCCTTCTAAAGGTTGCCATTCTCTGTTGTCAAATTGCTTATCATTATCCGTATCAGTAATTGCTCCTAAATCGCCATTATGGAAATTATCGCAGTAATCCCATTGGTTTGGCAAATTGGTACAAATTGGATCAATTTTGTCTTCTGGCGTTACTTCCATCCAACAGAAATTAAAATTACCATTTCTATCTATTACCAATAGTTCAACTGATAACTTTTGATGAATATCACAACATTCAACATCTAAATAGTCACTCCAACCCGTTGGATCTAGCTTATTATTCAATCTATTTTTTACGTAATTATTAACTGGGCCTAGCCAAGTATTTTGGTCCGTACAACTTGCTCTTCTCACTAAGATCTTTTCAATCCCACAAGCATCCCAACTACCTGCATCAATATCCGTAGCCGCAATTCTCGCATAATCGTTAGAGATGGAAACATTCAAATCATCTGTACAAACCGCAGAAGGTTTGGTCTGATCTTCCAATACAAAATATCGGAAACAACTATCTTCTTTTATTTGGTCGTGACACTGGTCATACGCTCGATAACCGACTCGGTAAGTCCCAATCGTTAAATCACCTGCTTGGCTCAAGTTATTTGCTACTTTCCACCAACCTTCATTTTCGTATTGTTCTACCGTGTACTCTGCTACTTCTGGTAATAAATCACAATTATCCGTAGCCTTGGGTTCTGGGAAAGCGACTCTTTTTGAACACTCAAAATGCGATAAAGCAATCGTTTCCGCAGTTGCTAAAGTCGTAAAATCCGTACATTGTAGAGTCGGTGCAATCGTATCCTTAAACGCAATTAATTGAGTATCAATTGGCATCGGCGGATTGTTTCCACACCAATCCAATAAGGTCCAATAACGAATATACTTTTGTCCACAAGAAGAAGGTAATTGAATCTCTTTCTTAGTCAAAATATAATTACAAACGTAAGTTTCTGTATTTAATGGAACAGTATCCGTTGGTGTAAAAACTCCGTTTCTTTGTAAACCTAAAACTAAACTTGGTGCGCCTGTTCGATTCACATCAGTAACGGCACTTTGAGCATCTTCGCCACAGCTTAAAATAGCATCTGGTGCTTTGATAATTTTATCGCCTGCTGGGCGCATTACTCTAACTGTATTGTTGAGCGTCGCTACATTACCACAATCATCGGTAGCCGTCCAAGTAACGGTATAGGTCGTTTCTTCACAGCTATTTCCTGTACTTACTTTTTGTGCGCCTTGAAAAACGACTTTCGCTTGCGTGCAATTATCAAACGCGGTTGGTTCTGCCAACATCAATCCTTCCGCAGACAAATTAGGTTCACAAGCAAATACCGTATCAACTGAGTTAGATTGAATAAAAATTGGTGCTGAATTGTCGATAAATTGTACCTCCGCAGTACAAGTCGATACTTGTCGGCCATTGTTACAAATATCTAATGTGAGTCCATCATAATAAACTCTTGTGACTTCCACTCTATACTTTTCTCCACATTGTCCGATTTTGTCTTTCGTCAAAATTGGATAATCTCCTGCTATCCCCGTTCCTTCTACTAATACTTTTCCGTCAGCTCCAAAGATTTTTATTTGATAATGCATGGTGTCTGTAATTGGATCACAAGGCCCTTCCAAAATCAAATCTGGGGTAATCCGTACACCACAAGCTGAACCCAATGGAATGATCAACTCATCGTTACAAACCAAGTTTGGCTCATTGATGGAAAAGTAAGTAATAGCCGATTTAGACTCATCTCCTTTTAATTTATAAGTCACAATATAAGTTCCCAAAGCAAATTCTTCGGAGATGAACATATTTTCGTTTTTCGATAAAACGGTATCAATACAAACGGTTCCTGTTGCATTCGCAATCGTTACAATCGTGGAATCATTGGTGATTGTTCCACAACTAGCAGTCACAGTTGCCGCACCAATCGTTTGGATATGGGAAGTTTCACCACATTTTAATAATGGGTTTGCAATCGAAGGTGGCGTAATGACCACATCTCGGTCACTACAAGTTCCCCATGCTTCCCATCCTGCACCCTTTCTGTAATCACCATCTGTGTTGAACACAAATGTCAAACATCCAGATGGATTTGTAGCTGGTGAACAAGCACCTGCTATCCAAGAGCCAAAAGCATTGGAAGTACCTACACCACTAGCTTTTTCAATCAGAGGTGCTGTATTATTTTTGAGGGCTTCTAAATTACCATCATAGGCAATTAGGGTATCACCTTCTTCTAGATCAAACAACGTAAAGGTCATTTTCACTCGTTGCCATTGATTGCTTGGACAAATAGCAATGGTGTCTGCTCTTGGTTCTCCAAGATTATCTTGGTAAATAGAAAAACCACCATCATCGGTGAATTCATTGTCAGCGGCACAGTCCGTAATGGTTTCTGTGATCGCTTTGCCATCCGTAGGAATTAGAAATGTTTGTGCAAAAAGGGAAGTATTTGCACTGGTAGAAAAGGGAGTGTTTGCTACTGGAGCATTGTTTTTTAGGTCGTTGTCTGCAAAAGAGGGAGTAATAAAAAATACGCTTAAAACGAGCGTGCACAGCAAGGTCAAATTCAAACTATAAGCATAAGTACCTCGGGTACATACACTTATCAACGATAAGCATAGTTTACTGTTCATGGGAATTATTGAGTTTTGGTAAAAGTTTTCAGCTCACGTATACCTGCTAATATTCGGTACCCTTCACTGAAATGGTTGTACTAATTTTTGACTTTGGATAGTTCGATTCAATCTTTACCCTCATAAGCATTGGTGGGATAACCAATAATTAAAGGATAACAGTAAT
>CALDTJ010000061.1 GCA_937924145.1 uncultured Saprospiraceae bacterium | reverse complement strand
CTAATCACCGAATTCATCTCCGTCAATCCTTCACTCACCCTTGGAATTTCTTCTAACAAGTTAAATGAAAACAAAAGCATCAAGCCCGAAATTAAAGGCACAATCATTAGATATTTAACGGCATAAGCTTTATTAGAAGGTCTTTGCAACATCATTTTCAAACGTTTAGTAGTCATGGAATAAAACGTGTTAGTCAATGGATTAGGAAGGAGTGATTTCTGTTGATTGACCAATAAAGTTGCGTAATCCTGCACATTAGATTTTTGCTGAATAACGTATTGATCTGCAATGTATTCATGTGTCGCTCGTAAGGCGTTTCTAAACCAGTAAATCAACGGATTAAACCACTTGATAATCACACAAATTTCCATCAATAACACATCCAAACTATGCCATTGTCGGATATGTACTTTCTCATGTTCTAAGATTAATTTTTGTTCGTCTGTAATTTGTTGGTTCCAAAAAATATAACCGAAAAATGAGGCAGCAGGGAAGTTGTTTTGTGTTTCTACTAATGTAAATTCGTTGTTTTTTGATCGTTTTCCATGCCTAATGATTCGAGTCAAATTCCACAGCCCTCTGAGTAAGGTAAATCCCATTAGAAATACGCCAATCAAATAAACTGCCATCAATACATCTGCTACCGATAGAGAAAACACGGGCGAAGGTGCACGCATCTGTTCCCAAACTAAGTCATTGATGTTATTGGCACTTTGAATAGCAGGATATAAGAAGGCCTCGAAACTTTCCGCAGGGGCATCTTTTTGAAAGGAAATATTCAACAAAGGAATACTTAAGGATAGGGTAGGAGTTAACACCAAATACGCCCTATTTAGTTGAAAAAAGGTTTCTTTTCTTAAAAATAAGTGATAGAATCCATAGAAAATCAAGAGACAAAAACTTGATTCTAACAGGTATTGTGGGATAGTTAGCATGATTTTTTTGTTTTGTAGGTTAAGGTGCGAATTAAGAGGGTTTGTATAAAAAGTTCCATATTTTAATAAACAATAATTCGTAACTAAATAAATTAGTGAAGATTGTTTGATTGTTATGATTGTTAGTGTAGCACTTTGTCGTACAACAATTTAACAGTCAAACAATTACTGCAATGCCTTTATAATGTTACAAAGATCATTTTTTATAAACTAAGGCCTTTTACACCCCCTTACTTCTTTTTGCGCTTAATCTCTTCTAATAAAGCATCTAATTCAGCGGCATCCATATCTTCTTTTTGCACAAAATAAGACAACAACTGCTTAGGCGAACCTCCAAAATAATTCTCAATTAATCGGTCGAAGGAAGTCTGTCGGTAAGCCTCTTTTTTGATGGCGGCATAGTACCGATGAGTTCTACCAAAAGTCTCATGAGCAATAAAACCTTCGGTCTCTAATTTTTTGACAAGAGAGGCAGTTGTCGTGATAGGTGGCCTAGGTTCTGCTAGTGCCTCCCATATATCCTTCATAAAGGCATTTTCTAGTTGCCAAAGGATTTGCATAATCTGTTCTTCTTTGGAATTTAATCTTTTCATAATACGAAGATAATAACGATTTTTTAGTTATGCAACTATTTTTTCGTTTTATAACGAAAATTTCGTTTAATGCTTCTAATGTTATTAAAACCTTGGAGGTTTCGGTGCGTAAAATTGGAGAACTACTACAAATTTTTTAAGTTTGGCACTCAGTACAGGCGACTTCAGTCGCCTTCCGAAGTACAGGTGATTTTAATCACCTTCATTCGTAATAAATCCAAATTCTTATAAATAAGGCGACTGAAGTCGCCTGTACAATAACACCAATGATAAAAGTAGAAAAAATAGCCACTAAGCCACCCAAAAAAGCTATTAAGTCAGATTATAAAAAGCCGATGAAAAAGCTATTAGAAAAATTATCGGACTTACAATATTTAATGCAAGCCCAAGGCAAACACAGCTTGCTAATTGTTCTGCAAGGCATGGACGCTAGTGGAAAAGATGGGATCACCAAAAAAGTCTTCGGTGCCTGTAGTCCAAGTGGCATTAACGTGTATTCCTTTAAAAAACCAACAGACGAAGAGTTTGCCCACGATTTTTTATGGAGAGTGCATAAACAGGCACCCCAAAAAGGAATGGTGAAAGTGTTCAATCGGTCTCACTACGAAGATGTATTGATTCAGAGAGTACATGGTTGGATTACTGAAGAACACGCTGAAAAACGAATTGGAGCGATCAATGCTTTTGAAGACTTATTAGCTTTTGATAATGACACAATTGTTCTAAAATTCTTTCTACACGTTTCAAAAGAGCAGCAAGAAATTGAGCTGCAACAAAGAATTGATGAACACGATAAGCATTGGAAACACAATGACGGTGACTGGGAAGAAAGAAAACATTGGGACAAATATATGCGCTGCTATAATGAAGTGCTAAATAATTGCACAACGCCTTGGAATATTATCCCAATGGACGAGCGTTGGTACGGTCAGTACCTAATTGCGGAAAAGGTGGTTGAGACTTTGGAAGGATTGAATATGGAATTTCCAGCTTTAGAAAAATAGGTTGTACGGATTGAGCGGTTTTTTTATGATCCGTTTAATCGGATCAATCCGCCTAATCCGTACAACCTATTCCTCATATTATTAGAAATTGGGATAGTATTTTCCTGTATTTTAAAGTTAAAACAAAACGAATATGAAACTAGTCAACCCTTTAGGTTTTGCCACCAACGGCAGATTAACAGATTTATCGCTTTTATTATTAAGAGCCACTTTCGGTGGACTAATGCTCATCAATCATGGACTTGGTAAAATGAACAAGCTAATGGAAGGTGGTGAAATAAAATTTGCCTCCGTGATGGGCATGGACGCAAAAACGTCCTTGACCCTTGCTGTTTTTGCCGAAGTAATCTGCGCCGCTATGGTCGTTTTTGGATTATTTACAAGATTAGCCGTCATACCATTGATAATTACGATGTTAGTTGCCATTTTTGTGATCCATATTAGCGATCCCTTCAAAAAGATGGAGATGGCTATTCTCTATTTGATTCCTTATTTGGTGCTATTTTGGAATGGTTCGGGTAAGTATTCAGTAGATGAATTTATTAGTTAAATGAGTTGCGAGTTACGGGTTGCGAGTTGCGGGTTGCCAATTAGGCATGTACTGCAACTCGCAACTCGCAACTCGTAACCCGCAACCCGAAAGTATGTCTTTCCCAAAACTAGGTATTTTAGGCGGTGGTCAATTAGGAAAAATGCTTTGTCAAGCAGCAAGTTGCTGGGAGTTGCCCATCTATGCTTTAGATACCTCTATCGAATTTCCTGCGGGCCCTTATGCCAAAGGATTTCAGCAAGGAAGTTTTAAAGATTATGACGATGTATTGGGTTTCGGTCGGCAAATGGATATCATTACCATCGAAATCGAACACGTTAATACGGATGCCTTAAAACAATTACAAGAAGAAGGCAAAACGGTGCATCCTGACCCTGCTGCTTTAGATATTATTAAAGATAAAGGTTTACAAAAGACCTTTTATAAAGAGCATAATATACCAACTTCTCCCTTTCAATTATTTCCAGATAAAAATGCAGTGCTAAACGCTGTCAAATCAGGTGATTTGACTATTCCCTTTGTTCAAAAATCTAGGACAGCAGGGTATGATGGAAAAGGAGTAGCAGTTATCAAAAATCAAGCGGATTTAACGGAGAAGTTGTTGGATGGTGCCTGCATGATCGAGGACTTGGTAGAGATGGAAAAGGAAATAGCAGTAATAGTAGCTCAAAACGAGCGTGGAGAAATCAGTGCTTTTGACCCAGTAGAAATGGAGTTCAATCCGATAGCCAACCTTGTAGAGTTTTTGATTTGCCCATCCAACATTACCGAAGAACAAGCAAAAACTTGCACAGATTTAGCAACAAAAGTGATTAAAGCCTTTAATATTTGTGGTTTGTTGGCAGTTGAATTATTTTTAGACAAACAAGGTAATATTTTAGTAAATGAGGTTGCCCCACGTCCACATAATAGTGGTCATCACACCATAGATAGTGCGATTACTTCTCAATATGAGCAACACCTAAGAGGTGTTTTGAATTTGCCACTTGGCAGTACTAAAATGACGACTCCTTCTGTTATGGTCAACTTATTAGGAGCAGAAGGATATACTGGTAAAGCAATATATGAAGGCTTGTCAGATTGCCTAGCTATTGAGGGCGTAAAAATCCATTTATATGGAAAAGAACTAACCAAACCATTTCGTAAAATGGGCCATGCCACGATCATAGCAGATACCATCGAGGCAGCAAAAGAAAAAGCAAGAAAAGTACAAGCTACTTTAATTATAAAAACAAATGATTAGTTGTAATTTAACTAGCAACTAGCAACTAGCAAACCAGTAACCAGTATGCCACAACCAAAAATAGCGATTATTATGGGATCGGATTCCGATTTACCCATTATGCGCCAAGCAGCAGATGTTTTAAAAGAGTTAGCATTAGATTTTGAACTGACTATTGTATCAGCGCATCGTACGCCTGATCGAATGTTCAACTTTGCAAAAAAAGCACATAAAAAAGGAATCAAAGTAATTATTGCAGGTGCTGGAGGTGCAGCGCATTTGCCTGGAATGGTTGCCTCGTTGTCACCTTTGCCAGTGATTGGTGTGCCAATTAAATCTTCCAATTCTATTGATGGTTGGGATTCTGTATTGTCTATACTACAAATGCCTAATGGAGTACCTGTTGCAACAGTCGCATTGAATGCGGCTAAAAATGCAGGAATTTTGGCTGCCCAAATTTTGGCTGTAGGAAATAAAACTATTCAAAATAGATTGATTGTTTATAAGCGACAAATGGCAGAAGGTGTAGCTGTGAAGTACGAAAAATTAGAAGCAATAGGGTATGAGGAGTATAAGAAGTAGAATAAGAGAAATATCAGACTAATAAACCTTATTCTGCAATGAAATACCTGTCAGCCCTCTAAGGGCTGGTAGGTATTGCCTACTGAAAAAATTTAGGATAAACCCTAATATCATCTTTTTACAAAAGAAAAAAATAATAAAAGTACTAATTAGACAACAAAAGCAGAATTGTGCCCGTTCTAGGAATATACCGTTAATCGTAATTCATTTCACACCTGAATTATTTTGTGTTAAAGACCCATATTTTCTATAGAGTTAGAAGTTTTTTGGATTTTTTTAGTAGTAGTGTGACTTTTAGTCTTCATTAAAAGTCTTAAGAGTACAGATTAACTTTTTAAGTGTATCTTTGTATTGAATTTATTTAAGCTTTGGGTTTATTTTTCCTTTTTGGTTTTTTTCATCCTTTCTTAGTTATTTTCATTTCACATTTTTTTTTACGCTAATCGTCATTTTTGGACGACTAGCAAATTTTTATTTTTTATTATGAATATTTTTGTTGCAAAATTAAATTTCGACACACAAGAGTCGGATTTACGAACTGCCTTTGAAGGCTACGGAGAAGTTGATTCCGTAAAAATTATTATGGATAAATTCACTGGTAGATCGAAGGGATTCGGTTTTGTTGAAATGCCAAATGACGATGAAGCGCAAGCTGCAATCGATGATTTAAATGACCAAGAATTTGATGGAAGAACGATCGTTGTGAAGAAAGCAGAACCTCGGGAGAACCGTGGTGGTGGTGGTGGAAGAGGACGTGGTGGTTTCGGTGGCGGCGGAGGTCGTGGTGGTTACGGTGGTGGCGGCGGAGGTCGTGGCGGCTACGGTGGCGGCGGCGGAGGTGGTTACGGCGGTGGCGGTGGCTACGGCGGTGGCGGCGGAAGATATTAATAGTAGGTCGCATTTATTGCGCTCTTTAATATAATACACTGTTTGAAAAGGCTCCGAAATTCGGGGCCTTTTCTGTTTTAATGAAGTTATTAGAGTAGTCCCAAAATAATTCCCCTCTCTTCCTATTTTCTTTTCTTTATTCCAACCTTGTACTTATATTTGTATTTTCCGCCCCATTAATACTATGAGCAATGAATTTACAAAAAACTGCCTACCTTTTGATTATATGTATATGTGTAGTGGTGACGCTAATATATGGTCAAACTATTCTAGTGCCTTTTATTCTAGGCCTTTTTCTCTGGTTTATTGGAAGAGAAATGCAAATTGCACTAGATCGAATTCCATTCATTAAAAAGTATTTTCCAGATTGGAGTAAAATGATTTTGTCTTTATTAATCATAATTTCTGTTCTGGGATTTATTAGCAATATTATTACCTCTAATATTAATTTTTTAGCCCAATCTTTAGACAAATACCAACCGAACCTTAACTTAATTATAGACCAATTAGGGGAGTTTTCTAATATGAATGTTAGAGATAGGCTACAAGGATTTACTGGCAACTTAGAATTTGGGAGTATTCTTCGTTCTCTTTTTGCTTCTTTGACTTCTATCATTAGCAATGCCTTTATGATAATTTTATATGCGGTGTTTGTCTTATTGGAAGAGGCTAATTTTAGACCCAAATTGCAAGCTATTTTTGTAGAAAAAGGCCAGCAAGCTAAGGTAGATAATCTACTAGAACGAATTGGCGATTCAATCTCTAGTTACTTAAGACTTAAAACTTTAGTGAGTGTGATTACTGGGGCTTTAAGCTTTTTTGCGCTATGGATGATTGGTGTAGATGCTCCTGAATTTTGGGCATTCTTGATTTTTATTCTAAATTTTATTCCAACTATCGGTTCATTAGTAGGGACTATTTTTCCAGCTATTTTTTGTTTATTCCAGTTTGGTACTTTTCTACCAAGTATTTTAGTTTTATCCATTGTTGGATTAATACAAATTTTCATTGGTAATTTTTTAGAACCTAAACTAATGGGAAGTTCGATGAATATTAGTCCATTGGTAACCATTTTAGCCTTATCCATCTGGGGGGGCATTTGGGGGGTGACTGGCATGATCTTAAGTGTACCGATTACAGTTGTTGCTATTATTATTTTATCTCAGTTTGAAAAGAGTAAACCCTTAGCGATTATGCTTTCTGAAAAAGGAAATATATGAGTAGATAATAGCTCTGAGGCAGTTGATAAACCATAAGAATGATCGAGATATTTTGATCTATATCTTTGAATTATAGTATCTTATGGTGTTTTTTAATAATTTATGAAAATAAATATAAAACACCCTTTGTCGAATAAATAATATTAATTCCCTTATTGTGGTATATTTGTTGCTTTTATAAAATATACTCATCGAACTTAGGAATATATGATGAAAAAATTATTTTTCGTATGTTTCTAATTACACTCCCCTCGTACTTTAATCTAAATCTAAAATTCCCCTTTTTAGCCACATTTTAATTTATACATACTGTGATGAAAGAAAACTACACAAAGGTCAACGTTCTATTGATTTTATGTTTCCTGTTCGGAATTAGTTCCCTAAGTGCACAAACTATTGTTAGAGGTAATGTAACTGATAATGAAACTGGGGAATCCTTAGTTGCTGTTCAAGTTTATGCTGATGGCACTCCTGCCTTCACCGAAACTGATGAAAACGGTAATTATGAATTACAAATTCCTTTCAAAAAAGACCAAACCTACCAACTAGTTCGGTTTCAATATTTAGGATACAAAGAATTTTCTGATTTTATTAGAGTTACACCTGATGGAAATCTATTTGAAGTTGAGCAAGATGTAAGATTAGAGTCTCAAGCAGTTAAATTAGAAGATGTTTTTGTGACCGCTAATAAAGTGACGGAGGAGATGCAAGATGTTCCGATTGCCATTTCGGTAGTGAGTGCATCTGAAATCCAACGTAAAACGGCAAAAGATGTAGAAGAAGCTTTCCAAGCTATTCCTAACTTAGTGACTGATTCTTACTTACCTGGATCATTTACATTTACCCTAAGAGGGCTAAATAGTGATTTCGTAAACGCAGGTATTGAAAACTCTGTCGGTTTATATATAGATGATATTTTTTATTCTAGATCACACCATTTCAATAGTTCATTAATGGATATTGAGCGAATTGAAGTGTTGAGAGGACCGCAAGGAACACTTTTTGGTAAAAATACAATTGGTGGTGTATTGCACGTTATTACGGAGAAACCACAAATGGCGAATTTTGGTGCTTTTGAATTAACTGGTGGTAACTACAGTTTATTTTTGGCTAGAGCCAAAGCAAACTTTATGCTGGTTAAAGATAAATTAGCAGTTAGAATGACTGGTGCTTACAAGCAAAAAGATGGATTTACTAGAATTGTTGACAACGAATCTGCCTCTGATCAAAATGCTACCCAATTTGCAGGCGGTCGTCTTTCTTTACTATACCGTCCAAGTGATCGAGTAAATATCAACTTGAAATATGAAAAGAGTAAAGATTTTAAAGCAGAATTTCCTTTAGATTTTAAGCAGCCAGAATTTGGTGGCCCAATCCCTGTTCAAGACGATGATTTCTTAAATAGAGAAACGAGAACTAATTTTGATGATCCCTTTTTTAATCGAGATATTAATGGGTTTTCAGGGAAAGCGGAAATCAAAGTAGGGGATAAGCATACTTTGACTATGTTGACTGGGTATCATACGTCTAACTCTGGTGGTGAAAATGATTTTGATCACAATGAATTAGATTTTACACAGATTTTAAGAACAATTGATTATAAAACAAGGTCACATGAAATTAGATTTTCTACTCCAAGAAAAGACGAAAAACTGTTTTATGTAGGTGGTTTGTTTTATCTAAAAGAAGAAATTACTTCTCGTGACCGTTTTACTTTTGGACCAGCTTGGATTCCTGTATTTAGAAATGTAGCAGGTTTACCTCCGAGTTTCAATATTCCGGGTTATAATGCAAGTGGTGATTCGCAAGCAACTCAAAACGTATCAAGTTTTGCAGCATTTGGTTCAACTTCTTATGAAATCAGTGAAAAAGTTAGGATTAATGCAGGTTTAAGATTTACGACAGAAGATAGAAACTTGGATTATTACCAACAATTAAATCCTGGTTCGCAAATTAACTTTGTTCAGTTTATCCTTCAACAAATTGGATCTGAGGATGCTCCACAAAATAGAACAGCTAATAATAGTTTTGTTTCTGGAAATATCGGGATGGATTTCAAAACAAGTGATAATTTTTTAATCTATGCAACGGTATCGAGAGGATTCAAAGGTGCTGGTTTCAACACCACTTTAAGTCCAACAGAACGTTCTGGTGGCTTAATCTTCGACCCTGAATCTATTAATAGTTACGAGATCGGATTGAAAATGAAGACCTCTAATAGAATGAAGATCAATACTGCGGCATTTGCTACCGTTTATAAAAACAAGCAAGAATTCGTCGTTGCAGGTCAATCTACACAGGTTGTAAATGCCGAATCAGCGGAAGGGGTAGGAGTAGAGTCAGAATGGTCTGCAATCTGGTCTGATAACTTTAGAACAGAAATGGCTGTAGGTGGTCAAAGCTTAAAATACTTTGATTTCCCATTCGTCAACTTGATTGGTGAGCCTGTCAACTTAAGTGGGAATAGCTTATACAAATCTCCTAATTTTACTTTCAGATTTACACCATCTGTTACCACGGATGTTGGAAGTACCATGAAGTTATTAGCAAGAGTTGATTACAACTTTACTAGTAAGAGTTATAATGATGTCTATAATACAGAATCATTGGCAAGAGATCCTTTCCATTCTGTGAATGCAAGATTAGCTATTTCTGATAAACAAGAAAAATACAGTATTGCTGTGTGGGGAAGAAACTTATTAGATCAGACTTATATTCAGCACGTTTGGCCTTTAAGATTCTGGTCAAGAGTTGCCTTAAATCCACCACGTACTTTTGGGGTGGAATTGAGAGTGAATATTTATTAAATGATTATGCTATAAGTCTTATCCACACGGATTTTTAATTTCCACACGGATTTAGATTTTACACGATTTGTTTAGCTTAAAGTTGATATTCTGATAAAACGAAAAGAGGTACTTACATTTGTAGGTACCTCTTTTTGTGTATTGAATTTCGTGAAACCTATTAGTTTTAGCTGTGAAGTAACGTATCAGACAATTTGGAATTCTATCGACACCCTATATCTTTTAATCATCAAATCCTGAAAGGATTGAAGATGAATAGCCCCCAATAAAATTGGGGGAAGTGATATTTTAAGCACTTCCTTACAAGTCTGAAAGACTTGAACATTAAAATTCTTATTATTCAAGCCTTTCAGGCTTGTC
>CALDTJ010000060.1 GCA_937924145.1 uncultured Saprospiraceae bacterium | reverse complement strand
ATGCTATAAAATTGTTTCAACTAAATCCTAGCATGGGGAATATTTTGGGCGATTTGTTTGGGGAAAGGGTAGTGTTTCATAGAACATTGGACTTCTCCAAATGAGTAGTTTAGAAGGATTTGGTTTTGAAATGGAGTGGATGGAGTTGGAGTATTTTTGGATTTTGACAATTAGAAAAGTCCCTTTAGGGACTTTATCTCGGTAGAATGAAGAAGGTATTGTTGTTATAAAACCATTGTGCCGTTAGGTACAATATATATACTGTACCTAACGGCACAGTTGGGTTTGAACTTTGCGAATGATTTTTTTCTACCGACATACAGTCCCTAACGGGACTATTAGTAGAAAAAACTAATTAAATGAATTAATTCTAATAATTCACGTTTCGCTAAAATTTAAATCGAAAAAAACAATTTGAGCTACGAATCAGCAACTTTTAAGGATATTAATTAAAGAATTAAGCTGATTTACTCTTTTAAAGAATAATAAATGTACTTCACAAAAGAAGGTCGAAATAGTTTTAATTTTTACAAATACATAAATTATTCATTGTCAATTAGTTAATTTTTCATTTTTAAATCAATTTTTAGCGAAATCTGAATAATAACCAATCCTTTTGAAAAAAGGAATAAAACAAACTACTATGGCGAATACTTACACACAAATTCACATTCAAGCTATCTGGGCTGTTAAAAATAGAGACTGCTTGATTGGAAAAGAATGGAAAGACGAACTGTACAAATACATCACAGGGATAATTCAGAATAAAGGGCATAAAATGTTACAGATAAATGGGGTAGAAGACCATGTGCATATGTTTTTTGGAATGAGGCCGAAAGAGGCATTATCTGACATAATGAAAATTGTTAAACAAGAATCTACAAATTGGATAAACGAACAAGGTGTTTTACGAGCTAAGTTTTCTTGGCAAGAAGGATTTGGCGGTTTTTCTTATGCTAAATCACAAGTGCCGCAGGTGATTCGATATGTAAAAAATCAAGAAGAACATCATAAAAAGAAAACGTTTATTGAAGAATATATTGATTTTTTAGATGCCTTCGAAGTGGAGTATGATAAGCGATTTATTTTTAAGCCAGTATTGTAGAAGAGTGGATATATATACTGTACCTAACGGGGCACAGTCAGATTGTTGACTTGTATCCGTTTTCTACCGATATGTAGTCCCTAACGGGACTAAGGATGTAATGACATTAAAAGGTTAAAAGAAATTTATGAAAAATAAAATAGCCATTATAGGTATGTCAGGTCTTTTCCCAGGTTCGTCCACCAACGAACAATTTTGGGAGAACCTTCTGCAAAAGAAGGATCTTACTAGCATGGCAACGGCTAAAGACTTCGGTGTTAACCCTGATAAATTTTACCAATCAGGAAAGGGAGTGGTGGATAAAACCTATTCTCTAAGAGGTGGCTATATCCGAGACTTTGAATTTGATCCAAAAGGATATGCTATAGAAGAGGAATTTTTAGCGGAGCAGGATAAATTATACCAATGGTCAATATACGTTGCAAAAGAGGCATTGGCACACGCAGGCTATTTTGATAAGCAGGAGGAATTGAAGAAGTGTGGGGTCATACTTGGCAACTTATCTTTTCCGACAGGTACTTCCCATAAAAAACTAGCATCCGTTTATACAGAAACGACTCAACAAGCATTAAGAAAATTATTAAAAGACGACCAGTTTACCATTCCAGATCATATTGAAAAGGAAACACCAAGTGGTGGAATTATAGATTATACGCCATCCCAAATGGTGGTGGATGCTTTAAATCTAGGTGGAACTCATTATGCTTTGGATGCGGCTTGTGCGACTTCCTTGTATGCGATTAAGTTAGCTTGTGATGAATTGATTTTGGGAAAGGCTGATATGATGTTGGCAGGGGCAGTTTGTGCCTCTGATCAGTTATTTATTCACATGGGATTTTCGATTTTCCATGCTTATGCACCTCATGAGCAGAAATTTGTGCCTTTGGATGATGAATCGGCTGGTTTGGTATCTTCCGAAGGGGCAGGAATGGTTGTTTTGAAACGATTAGAAGATGCACAGCGGGATGGGGATACTATTTTAGGAGTGATTGGTGGGATTGGTTTGTCGAATGATGGTAGAGGAAAGTTCCTATTAAGTCCTAATCCAAAAGGACAGAAATTAGCTTTTGAAAGGGCTTATGATTTAGATCAAATTTTACCACAAAATACTTCGTACTTAGAATGTCATGCCACGGGTACACCACTTGGCGATGTGACAGAATTGAATTCTATTGCAGACTTTTTTGAACAACATCAGACCAAACCACTTTTAGGTTCTGTCAAATCTAACATGGGGCACTTATTGACTGCTGCTGGAATGACGGGTTTGTTGAAAGTGTTATTAGCAATGGAAAAGGAAGTTATTCCTTCTAATATTAATTTAGAAAAAGCTGTCAAAGCAGAAAATGGTTGGATTGGTAAGGAACAAATGATTTTGCAACCAACAGAATGGAAAGGAGATAACCGTCAAGCTGGAATTAATTCTTTCGGTTTTGGTGGTACGAATGCGCACATGGTGGTTGAGGACGGTAAACGGTACACGGCACACGGCACACGGTCTGCCGCTAACTCGCAACTCGCAACTCGCAACTCGCAACTTGCCATCATCGGTATGGATGCCCACTTTGGCAAGGCGACCAATCTCAACGAGTTTTATCAAACAATCTACCAAGGCAAACAGCAGTTTACGGATTTACCAAAAGAACGATGGAAAGGTTTTGATGCCAATGAAAAACTATTAAAAGACTTTGGTTTTGTAGATGGAAAAGCACCAAAAGGTGCCTATATTGACAATTTTGAAATAGACCTTTTGCGCTATAAAATTCAACCAAAAGAGGCGGAAACGTTAGAACCTCAGCAGGCTTTAATTTTAAAAGTAGCGGATAATGCCATTAAAAATGCAGGTTTGGCAGAAAGCCAGAATGTAGCAGTGTTGATCGCTATGGAATCTGAATTGGCGATTCATCATTACTTGGCGCGTTGGGATGTGACTTGGCAACTCAAAGCTGCTTTAAAAAAGAGTGGAATTGAATTGACCGAAGAAGAGTTGACCCTTTTAGAAGAACAATGCAAGGATGCTGCGTACTTCCGTGAAGGTTCTCAAACACCTAGTCAGCATACTAGTTTTGTTGGCAATATTATGGCCAGTAGAATTGCTGCTTTGTGGGATTTTAATGGCCCTGCATTTACGGTT
The DNA here is from genome assembly GCA_937924145.1 of uncultured Saprospiraceae bacterium. Lineage (GTDB taxonomy): Bacteria > Bacteroidota > Bacteroidia > Chitinophagales > Saprospiraceae > JAFMDF01. The sequence goes on along the minus strand of CALDTJ010000060.1, from coordinate 3,278 downwards.
TCTGCTGGTGATAATTCGGTGTTTAAAGCCTTGGAGATTGCGCAGAATATGTTGGCGTTGGGAGAAGTGGAGGCAGTGGTTGTTGGTGGTGTTGATTTTGCAGGAAGTTTGGAAAATGTGTTATTGAGGAATCAACAGAAACAAGGACAGGTATTTGGCGAAGGGGCAGGGGCAATTGTTTTGAAAAGAGTGGAAAATACTACTGCTGATAAGGTTTATGCTGAAATTGATGGTTTTGAAAAGTTAGGAGCTAACTTCAAGTTAGCTCCTAACTTGGGCTATCTTGAACTAGTCGGTGGTGCTGAACCCTCCAAGGGTTTGGAACTCTTGGAAGGTTTAAACCGAGGCAGCATCTCTGAGAATATCGGCAACACTTGTGCTGCATCAGGTATTGCGAGTATCATAAAAACAGCGCTCTGTCTACATCATCGTTTTTTGCCTGATGGGACGAATATTGCTAGACCTTGGATCGTTGGTAATGAAACCTCTAAAGTTTACCGGAAGGCTGCAATTATGAACCAAGAACAGCAATATCTACAATTGTCTGAGGCCAGAACTGCCAGCACTCAAAGTGCTGGCAGTTCTGGGGCTACCTTGATGCTGCAAAAAATATTTCTACTAAAAGGCGATGACGAACAGGCTTTAATACAACAACTTGCTGCTTTAGAAATTGCCCTTGATACGAATAATTCCTTATCCACTTTAGCCCAACAGTTTTATGCAAAAGCATCAACTAAACAGACAAAATATAGTCTAGTTGTAATTGCGAAAAGCAAAAAAGCACTAACAGGAGAAATCAAATTTTTCCAGAAAGCATTAGCGAATGCTTTTAAAAATGGAAAAGCAATCAAGACGCCAAAGGGTAGTTATTTTACACCTAATCCACTAGGTAAAGAAGGAAAAGTAGCCTTTGTTTACCCAGGTTCGGCAACGGCTTATGAAGGCTTGGGACGAGAATTATTTCAATTATTTCCTCAATTATATGCACAATTTGGAGACTTAAAACCTGATTTGGATGCTTATGTGAATTCGAAGTATTTGTATCCCGCAAAAGCAGGAGATACTTTTAAAGTATCTCCTGCTTTAAGCCTACACCAAGACACCATCGCTATGATGTCGTCTGGCGTTTTCTTCTCCGCTGCCTATACCCATATTCTGAGAAACGTTTTTAAACTAGAACCCGAAATGGCCTTTGGCTATAGCATGGGCGAATGCAGTAGCATGTGGTACTCCACAGGTGTTTGGAGTGCTGACGAAACCAATGAATTTAGAAACTCCCCAATTTTCAAAAACCGTTTTGCAGGAAATCTAGAATTGTTGGCAGAACATTGGAAAGTAAGTTCCAAAGAGGCGAAAGAACGATGGACGAGTTTAGTCGTTTTAGCACCTAAAGACAAGGTAGAAAAATTAGTCGAACAATTCGAAGAGGTGTATTTGACCTTCATTAATACTTCTAAAGAGGTCATCATTTCTGGTGACAAAACGGCTTGTCAGGCAATTGTCAAGCAATTGAATTGCCATACAGTAGAAATACCTTTTCAAAATATCATCCACCACCATTTCTGTGAAAAAGAACGAGAAGGTTTAATCAAAATGCACAATTTCCCATTAGTGGAAAAACCTGTGATTGATTTCTATTCTAGTATTACCCAAAGTAAAATTCCTTTGGATAGCTTAAAAATTGCGGAAAATTCTACGCAAGTGTGTGTAGAACAGGTAAATTTTCCAAAAACAGTTCAGACAGTATATAATGATGGTGCTAGAATTTTTATTGAAGTTGGCGCCAATGCGACTTGTACAGGTTGGGTCAATGAAATTTTAAAAGGACAAGATTTTTTATCGACTAGTATTAATTATAAAGGAAAATCGGATAGTCAGGCTATTGTGGAGTTATTAGCTCAATTGGTTAGTCATGGAGTGGAATTGGACTTATCTGCTTTGTATGCGGATGTATCAGAAACTGCTACCAAACGAACTTTTATGAAAAAGATAGAAGTTGGGGGTAAGCGGATTTTTGAGGTGTTGTTGAGTGAGGAGATGCAGGGGAAGTTTGTTGGTTTAAAGAAATTGGAGCGGACCGAAGACATCCCCCTAACCCCCTTCGAAGGGGGAATTGGTTCTGTGCAAGAACAAACTAGAGTAGAAGAATTGGAATTAGTGGAAGTAGGTAGTAACAGCTTTTTAGCTAATACTAACTTTAGTAAAAAAGAAAATGATTATATCATCAATAAAAATGATAATCAAAAACCGATAAATAATAAGTTAACCACAGATATTAAATTGAAAAACGGAACCTTGCCTCCTTTTGATAGGACTTTAGAGAGGAAACAACCAGCAACTAGCAACCAGCAACTAGCAACCAGTAACAAAAATCAACCATCAAATAATATGACAACCACAATTGCACCAGCAAAAATTAAAAATACCATCGCCAACGCTATCGGAGAAAATGGCCTAGAAATCCACTATTTTTCTACGGGCGAACATTTGAAAGGCAAAGAAATCATTTTCACACAAGCAGATTTAGAAGAGTTTGCTACAGGAAAAATAGCCAATGTTTTTGGGCCAGCATATTCGATTATTGACACTTATTCTAGAAGAGTAATGTTGCCGATGTATCCTTATTTGTTGGTGAGTCGAGTAACAGGATTGAAAGGGAAATTAGGGGAGTATAAGCCATCGACTATGCAAACGGAATACGATATTCCACATAATGCTTGGTTTACAACGGATCGACAAATCCCTTGGGCGGTATCAGTTGAATCTGGGCAATGTGATTTATTGTTGATCTCTTATTTGGGCATTGATTTGACGAATAAGGGGAATTTAGTTTATCGTTTGTTAGATTGTACGTTGACTTTTGTGGACGATTTGCCTTTTGAAGGACAGACTTTGCGCTATGATATTTCTATTAATTCTTTTGTTAGAAATGGTGAGAATTTACTCTTCTTTTTTAGCTACCGATGTTATGTAGAAGATAGATTGGTCTTAAAAATGGATAATGGTTGTGCAGGATTTTTTAGAGATGAAGAACTAGAGAGTGGGGCAGGAGTGGTTTATACAGACAAGGAAAATGAAATTAGACAAAACGCCAAAAAACGCCACTTCACCCCATTACTTAAAACGAATAAAACGAGTTTTACTAAAGATGATTTGCGTCATTTGATTAATGGCGATATGGAGAAATGCTTTGAGGATATTGGCTATTTTGCCAATGGTCGAAACCCTTCTTTACGTTTGCCACCTGAAAAAATATTGATGATTGATCGAATTCAGTC
>CALDTJ010000059.1 GCA_937924145.1 uncultured Saprospiraceae bacterium | reverse complement strand
GTCACTTGACCATCATAAGTTGCCCCATGCCCTTGCGCATTATCCTCTACTACTTTCAAATTATGTTTGCGAGCAATCGCCATAATCTTATCCATCTCACACGGCTGTCCATACAGATGCACAGGCATGATCGCCTTTGTTCTAGGCGTGATAGCCGCTTCTAATTTATCAGGATCTATGTTGTAAGTCCGTGTATCTGGCTCTACAAAAATTGGGGTAGCTCCAACATCCGAGATAGAAATAACGGTAGCAATATACGAATTGGATGCCACTAAGACCTCATCTCCTTTTCCGATACCCAAGACTCTTAAAGCAATGATTAATCCATCCAAACCATTGGCAACACCAATACAATGATCGGTACCACTATATTTCGCGTAAGCTTCCTCAAAAGCTGTTACTTCTTGTCCAAGAACAAACCATTTTTTATCAAAAAATTTGGTAAAAGCAGCTAAACTTTCTGTTCTAATTTGTTCGTTAGCACTGTCGAATGATAAATAAGGAACTTTCATATCTTTTTCAATCCATTTTTAGATTCTATAAATATAGTACCATTGGGGGCTTTCCATTGATTGTCGCTCAGTTGCTCCATTGGCTGTCCATCTTCATCAACATATCCTCTAACCTTTGCAGGGTTTCCATAGACTAAAGCATAGGCAGGAACTGACTTTGTTACCACCGACCCCATTCCAATTAGGGCATATTTTCCGATTGTTATACCAGCCTTAATCACCGCATTTGCCCCAATAGAGGCAAAATCTTCCACAATAGTATTCGCTGGCGTTTTAAATTGCTTACTGCGAGGATTCAGATCATTAGTAAAAACAGCAGCAGGGCCTACAAATACATTATTACCTAAAGTAACACCATCCCATAAGTATACGCCACTTTTGACGGTTACATTATCACCAAGAACGACTTTGTTTTCAATAAATGTATGGCAATTTATATTACAATTATCTCCTATTTGGGCGCCTGCCAATACTACTGCAAACTGCCAAATAGAAGTGTTTTTGCCTATATTTTTTGATTGAACATCAGATAAAGGATGAACCATAGTTTGAACAAATTAGAAGTTAGTACATCGTGTATTAAATCTCTTTGTATTTTCCTCGCTCGCTGCGCGAGCTCGGAGAGGGGTTCTTAAGGGTGAGCTAATTTGAATTTTCCAATGGAAAATTCAAATTAGCTCACCCTTAAAATCCCTTTGTCGAGGCGACAAAGTCGCCGAGACTAAATTTCAAAAAACTTTTTACACATTGTATTTAGTACCATAATGCGCCAAAAATTGATCATAATCCCTAATATAATCAGCCGCATCGTAAGAAGTAGAGGCTAGTACTACTTGAGCCGCGGTGTGCGAATATTGCATGGTGTGCCAAGCATTAGGTGGTACATAAACCCCAATATTTGGTTTGTCCAATACAAAAGTCTCCACGGACTCTCCAGCAAGTTCTGTTGACACAATAATCCTACCACTAGCAGCTATTAAAATTTGCTCCGTTGCATAATGAGCATGTCTTCCACGCACTATACTTTCAGGTGTATAATAGGTCCAAAAAACCCTTTTTACCTCAAACGGCAAATTACCATTTGTATCTCCAACGCTGATATATCCAATAGAAGGGTCGCCTAATTTTGGAAACTCGATCAAATGTGGTCTCTTGAATTTTTTCACGTTATTATCTATTGAATTTTTTCAAAAACTAAAGCCGCAAATCGTTGGCTTTCAGTGAATTGTTTAACTAATTTATATTGCTGTGGCTTTTCGGTAAAGTAAGTATATTGCAATTCGTAATTCGCTCTTTTGGGTCTATACCCATAATGAGACTCCCATACTATAACTGAACCTTTTGGGGCTTGTTGCATCCCTTCATCATTAATTATATAATTTGTTGCTGGTTCGAATTCTAATCTAGATTTGCCTGAGAAGTAGTAAAACATCGGGTGATTTACATAAAAAGGGGTATTTCTTCCTTCTGGATAATTTTGATTAACCCATTCTGCCACATTTTGCATAGTTTTATCTTCTACCCCAATCTTATAAGGTCTTACCGACTGAAGCATTGAAAAAACAGCTAAGCCTGCATAGATAAAATACTTTTTGTTCTTTCCTAACATTGATGTCGGCAATAAGGCAACAATAGCTGTCAATGCAATCATAATGGTCGAATCCCACTTCTTAATATTGGTAATCGTAACAGAAGGCATTTCGAATGATAAATAAGTAGCCGTAATCAAAAAAAACGGGGCTAAAAATGCTAATATCAAATATTTATTTGGCAGTTTTTCCAAATTAGCTGCTCCTAAAGCTGCCATAATCGACAACAAAGGTGCAATTACCAATAAGTATCGAACCGTACCACCAGTATATGGTCCAATGATAATAGATTGCATATTGAATAAAGACTGAATAAAGAGATAGATCGCAGCAGGTGCTACGAATATCCAGTAGTCTATATTTTTCTTTCTGGATAAAATCCAACTCCCAATAAAGATAACCACCAAAGCCATCACTACCCCTCCATGCACTTCACTCATAAATTTATAGTAGTGATCAAAGCCCATTTTATCCCAAGCACCTTTATATCCTTCGGCTGTTCCTAATACACTATTGATTAAGTAAAGTGGATCTCCATGTAAGGCTAATCCCCAAATATTGAAAGTCAAAGGAAAAACGGAAGTAGCTAAAGCTGGGATATATCTTTTATTCCATAATAGGTATAGAAAATAAAGTCCTCCTATTAAGTAAGCCTCTTGTCTAATAAATCCAATGTAGGAAAATGCTAATGCAGCTGGTATCCACTGTTCTTTTCTGTGAAAATAAACCCCCAACAATAAGACGAAAGCAGAGCAAGTCTCCGCATAAAATCTAAAAGAAAAATTCACCCACATGTGTTGGGTTGCCATCAAAATGAAAGCAAGAAAAGCAACATTTTTATTATAAGTCTTAGTAACTCTATAAGCAAAATAAGCGGAAAATGAAGAAAACAACGCCGTCGTAAACTTAACTGCACTCAGTCCAAATAAGGCAGGAATGGCATATAATACTTTAAATCCAGTTTTGGACCAACTGGTCAAAATGGAATTAGGATCTTGCCAAAAATTACGCATACTCACATAATGATTGGGACCATCTTGCTGATAAAATCCATCTGAGAAAAAGGAATAACCGAAATAAAGAAAAGCTAAAACAATCGAGGCTATTAAAAAGAAAGTATCATTCGTCAAAAAATCTGGTAAAGCAGCCTTATTTTTATCGGCAGCCCTTGCAGTAGTAGCTAATTTCTGCTTCTTCAGCGATTTTTGTTTCTTAGATTTAGACATTATAAGGAGGTTTTTTTATTCAATTTGTCGCAAAAGTAAAAAAATCTGTTTGTTAAACGTATGAGTAGTAGAAATTTTCACCTGCAAGCAAGGCTTGAAAAAGGTCGGGATGGTGTACGATTCTATTTTAGAAAAGTTCAAATAGTCTATCAGCTATCCAGTTTCATTGGAGCCATCATTTTAGCCGTTTTAGATCCATTAAAATAGGAAAAATAGTGAAACAAGACTACTCTATCTATCGTTAGACTTTGTTGAATAAAATTAAAAAAAATACTTAAATTTACAGATATAATTTCTTAATTATCAATAATTTAAGTAATAAAAAACGCTCTCAACATTTATTATAAAATTGGGCAATTTGAAGACCCAAAAATTTTCATTATTGGATAAATGAATATCATCTCTCATTATTTATCCGATAAAATAGTTATCTAAATCAAAAAAAATGTTTGAGCAATTACTGCGCAAAGAAAAAAAGTTATCACTAATAGGTTTGGGTTATGTCGGTCTGCCGATTGCCTTAGAGTTTGCCAAGCACTTTAGTGTAGTCGGTTTTGATATTAATGAAAAACGTGTCGCTTTAATGCGAGAAGGTATTGACCCTTCGAACGAAATGGCGAAGGAGGCTTTTGAAAATAAAGACATTCATTTTACGGCTAATTTAGAAGACCTTGCAGATGCAAGTTTTCATATCATCGCAGTACCTACAGATATTGATGAGCATAAGGTACCCAATTTGACGCCTTTGCAAAAAGCGTCCGAGACGGTAGGCAAAGTATTAAAAAAGGGGGATTACGTGATTTATGAGTCAACGGTTTACCCTGGTTGTACAGAAGAAGACTGTATACCCATCTTAGAAAAAACTTCTGGCCTAACTTTCCGAAAAGACTTTAAAGTTGGCTATTCTCCTGAGCGAATCAATCCGGGCGATAAGGTAAGAACACTGACAACTATCACAAAAATTGTAGCTGGTTGTTGTGCAGAGTCCTTAAAAGAAGTTGCTCAAGTCTATGGACATATTATTGAGGCTGGCGTCTATGAAGCTCAATCTATCAAAGTTGCTGAAGCCGCAAAAGTGATTGAAAATACCCAAAGAGACATCAATATTTCGCTAATGAATGAATTGGCGATTATTTTTGATAAAATGGATATTGATACCAATGCCGTATTGGATGCAGCAGGTACCAAATGGAATTTTCACCGCTACCATCCAGGGCTAGTTGGTGGACATTGTATCAGTGTCGATCCCTTTTACTTATTGCACAAGGCGAAGCAATTGGGACATGATCCACAAGTAATTGCCGCAGGAAGACGAGTTAATGACTATATTCCACACTTTATAGCCAAACGATTGGTTCAAATGCTAATTGAAATGGGCAAAAACCCTGGTAAGTGTAAGGTATTAGTACAAGGTATTACTTTCAAAGAAAATGTCTCTGATATTCGGAATTCTAAGGTCGTAGATTTAATCAAGGAATTGATGGAATACTCCATTAATGTCCATACCGTAGATGAATATGCTTCTCCAAATGAGGTCGTACACGAATACCGAATTCCGTTGATTGATGCGCCTGTTGGAAAATACGATGCAGTGATTGTTGCAGTAGCACATGATCCTTATAAAAAACAAACCATCGAAGATTTCAAAGCATTATCGAATGGTGTTCCTATCGTTTTTGATTTAAAAAGCATTTACGATTTTCCACCAGAAGAAATCACTATTTGGCGATTGTAAAAAACGGTACATGGTAAACGGTTGACGGTACACGGCAAAGCCTTAAAATGCCTCCTCACCTTATAACCTTGTAACCTCATAACCTTTAAATATGACCCTCACTACAAAGATAAATATGGTTGACCTCCAAGGTCAATATCAGAAAATAAAGGCAGAAGTAGACGCAGAGATTCAAGAGGTATTGGATTCGGCATGGTTTATCAAAGGGCCGAAAGTAGCTGCATTTGAGCAAGATTTAGCCAACTATTTAGGCGTTAAGCATGTGATTGGTTGTGCCAATGGAACAGATGCTTTGCAGGTGGCGATGATGGCAATTGGGCTGAAACCAGGCGATGAAGTGATTGTCCCAGCGTTTACTTATGTAGCTACGGCAGAAGTCATCGCTTTACTACAATTAACGCCTGTGATGATTGATGTGGATATTGATTCTTTCAATTCGACAGCGGATTTAATTGAGGCAGCAATCACTCCTAAAACAAAAGCAATAGTGCCCGTACATTTATACGGTCAAAGTGCAGATATGGAGGCGATTATGGCCGTTGCCAAAAAGCATAATTTGTATGTAATTGAAGATAATGCTCAGGCAATTGGAAGTGATTATACCTTTACTGATGGTCGAGTGCAAAAATCTGGTACAATTGGTCATATTGGTTGTACGTCTTTTTTTCCTTCCAAAAATTTAGGTTGTTATGGTGATGGCGGCGCAATATTCACCAATGATGATGAAATAGCGGGTCAAATTCGAATGGTAGCCAATCATGGTCAAGCCAAAAAATATCATCATAGTGTGATTGGGGTCAATTCTCGATTGGATGCTATCCAAGCCGCAGTTTTGAAGGTGAAGTTGCAATATCTGGATGATTACGCAGCAGCAAGGCAGGCAGTTGCCGCTCAATATGATAAGGCTTTTGCGGACATCACAGAAATTACAACACCAGTAAGATCGGCTAATTCCACCCACGTTTTCCATCAGTACACGATGCGAATAGCCAATGGAAAAAGAGATGCTTTAAAGACCCATTTAGCAGGTTTGGATATTCCATCCATGATCTACTACCCTATTCCACTCTATAATCAAATCGCTTTTGCACCTTTTTACGAAGGAAAAGAACCTTTAGCAGCCACTGAGACGTTATGTAAGGAAGTAATTTCTTTGCCGATCCATACGGAAATGGAGGCGGATGTTTTAGCTTATATTATAGACGGGGTTCGAAGTCTTTTCGAGTAGAAAGAATTTACGGAAAAGTCAGATACTTTTTGATAAGAAATAGGTAACTATCCACTATCGAGTTAAACTATAAATTTCTTCTACCATTTAGACATTTAAGTTCATTTAGAATACGACTTAAATAATCTTAAATATCTAAGTACGTGGACACAATTATCTTCTATTTTATGACGGGATCTTTTTAATTTATACGTCGTTATTTTTTTCAGCAATAGCTATGCTATTACTGAAAAAAATGCCTAGTCTAAATCAAAAATCTCCTCGGTCAAAAATTAA
>CALDTJ010000058.1 GCA_937924145.1 uncultured Saprospiraceae bacterium | reverse complement strand
ACGGGTTGCGGGTTGTGGGTTTTGCTCGCAACCCGTAACCCGCAACTCGCAACCCGCAACCCGCACAACTCGCAACTCGATCATGAAAGTACACTTAATAGCGACTGGCGGTGCCGTCATGCACAATTTGACGATAGCCCTCCATTTATTGGGCAATGAAGTAACGGGCTCAGATGATGAGATTTATAATCCAGCAAGAGATAGATTAGCAAAACATGGTTTGTTACCTAGTGAAATGGGCTGGAATGCAGATCGGATTACTAAAGATCTTGATTGTATTATTTTGGGGATGCACGCCCGCATTGATAATCCAGAACTGAAAAGAGCACAAGAACTTAAAATTCCGATTTATTCCTTTCCCGAATTTATTTACGAGCAGAGTAAAGATAAAAAACGGATTGTCGTAGCGGGTAGTCATGGAAAGACCACAACGACTTCTATGATTATGCACGTCTTGAAGGAATGTAAAATGGATTTTGATTATCTCGTTGGCGCCCAATTAGAAGGCTTTGAGACGATGGTACAAATTACTGATGCGCCAATTATTGTTTTGGAAGGAGATGAATACTTATCTTCCCCAATTGACCGACGGCCGAAGATTTTGCATTATCGACCACATGCTGCCATTATCACGGGCATTGCTTGGGATCACATCAATGTTTTTCCGACTTTCGAAGGCTATGTAGGAGAGTTCCAGAAGTTTGTAGATACGATTCAGAAAGATGGTAATTTATATTATTTTGGAAAGGATGAACATTTGCCAAAAATTGCAAAAAATACCACTGCTAAAATTCAAACGACCGCTTATCACGGTTTTGCTTTTAAAATAGTAGATGGACAAACAATACTTTTAAGAGAAAATGAGGGAGAAGTGCCCTTACAAATTTTTGGACAGCACAATCTCCAAAACTTACAAGCTGCCTATTACGCCTGTATCGAATCAGGCGTGACTCCAGATCAGTTTTTCAAAGCCATACAATCTTTCAAAGGTGCAGCGAAACGCTTGCAACTGGTTAAAAAAACGGATAAAGCGATTTGTTATAGAGATTTTGCACATGCCCCTTCTAAGGTAAAAGCAACCGTGGAGGCTTTCAAAAACCAATTTCCCAAGCGTAAATTAGTAGCTTGTGTAGAATTGCATACCTTCAGTAGTTTGAATAAGGCCTTTTTACCGCAATATAAAGGTGCAGTTGAGGCCGCAGATTTTGCCTATATTTTCTTTAGTGAACACACTTTGAAAATGAAGAAATTGCCACCGATCACAAAAGCAGATATTCAAGCAAATTTTGGACATAAACGGCTTAAAGTGTTTAATCATAGAGGGGAATTGCATCGTGCTTTGAAGAATCATAAATGGAATAATAAGAACCTATTGATGATGAGTTCAGGTACTTTTGACGGGACTGATTTTGATGAATTGGCGGATGCGTTGTTTTGACAAATATAGTCTTTCCAGTACAGTATAGTCTTTCCAGCATTGCAGTGCTGGAAAGACTTAGCCACCAATCAAAATAATAATAATAAACAGCATGACCAATCGAAGAACCTTCCTAAAAAATACAGCATACACTGCAACTGCCTTCTCCCTAGGAGGATTAACGGCATGCAGCAATCCTAACTCTAATACTCCAAAGATGGCCTCTAAAAAAAGTATTCCACCTTTAAAAATATCCTTAGCCCAATGGTCACTCAATCGAGCCTTTTTTGCGAATGAATTGGATGCAAAAGACTTTGCCAATATTGCAAAAAACGATTATGATATTGCGGCCGTCGAATATGTCAATGGCTTTTACAAAGAGCAAGCGAATGATGAATCTTTTTGGCAAGACATGAACAATCGAGCCAAACAAGCGGGTGTGAAAAACTTGCTAATTATGGTAGATGAAGAAGGTGATTTGGGTAATAATAATGATGCAGAACGTCAAAAAGCGGTGGAAAATCATTATAAATGGGTGAATGCTGCTAAGATATTGGGCTGTCATTCCATTAGAGTCAATGCTTTTGGAAGTGATTCAGAAGAAGAATTGCATAATGCATTAGTAGACGGTATGGGACAACTCTGTGATTATGCGGCAAAAGAGCACATCAATATTTTGATAGAAAACCACGGCCTATTCAGTTCTAATGGAAAATTTATTACGAATGTAATTAAAACAGCCAATCGACCAAACTTTGGTACTTTACCAGATTTTGGAAATTGGTGCTTAAATGAAAAGTGGGGGAGTACTCAGAATAATAAATGCAGTGAGGTGTATGACCGTTATCAAGGTGTAGCAGAATTTTTGCCTTATGCCAAAGGGTATAGTGCAAAGTCCTATAAGTTTGATGCGAATGGCAATGAAACGATTATTGATTATAAAAAAATGCTACAAATCGCTAAAGATGGTGGATATGATGGCTATATTGGGATAGAATTCGAAGGAGAGGATATGGCAGAACCAGACGGTATTCGTGCTACGAAAGCTTTGATCGAGAAGGTTTGGGCGGAGATTTATGCTGTTAAATAGGTTGTACGGATTAGGCGGATAGGGCGGATGAAATACGGATTTTAAATGCCTTGTTTGTAAAAATCCGTATTTGATCCGCTGAATCCGTTTAATCCGTACAACCTATTCCT
>CALDTJ010000057.1 GCA_937924145.1 uncultured Saprospiraceae bacterium | reverse complement strand
GGAGCAATTGCACTACCACCACCGATAACTAATAAAACACCTAGTATTAGTAGAACAAAAATTACTGGAAATAACCACCATTTTTTACGCTCTTTTAAAAAGAGAAATAAATCTTTTACAAAGTCCATGTTTATTTTTTATTTAGATATGTGTAATTGAGACTATTTAATTAGAACTTCTGTCTTTTTTACAGAAACAGAAGGAGTATTTTTCTTAGCTATTTTTGCCCTCACGGACTCTATCGGATCAATTAACCAAACAATCAAAATATAAGAGGCCGCAAAACAAGCTATAATGGTTAATTCAGACATGTATTCCCAAGGAATATTTAGCGCATTTCTCAATATCATAATAATAGAGGCAACTAAGAAATGGCTAATGTATATTGGATAGGAATATTCTCCAAATTTCCTATCCAATCGATCATTCTTCGAGTATTGAAAAATAAACGGTAAAAGTGTCGTAATTAAAATTAGGTATAAGGTGTCTTTCCAATCAAAAGGTACAAACTGATAAAGGAACGTAAATAATAAGATGAAATGAGTAGCGTAACCAAGTGACCGCATTTGAATTTGCTCAAAGTTTATTACTTGATAAATCCTATGTGAAAAAATACCTAACAAAAAAAACAACAATTCAAATGGATAAAAACGATAAGTCCAAGGATCAAAATCGTATCCTATTTGATAAAAATATAATCGCCAACCAATACTAATAGCACATAAAACAGCTAAAAAAAGGTTGCTGCGCTTAACCAGAAAAGGAGCTTTGAGGTAAAACATCAATTCAACTCCAATAGTCCATGCCGGAGGAACTAATAAAAACTCCAAAACTTTTGGCGAACTCGGCCAAAAGTTGGAAGTGAAGGCCAAAGCACCCGTTTGGTCAATCTCTAAAAAGGAAGAAAGGTCTTGTCCAAAAATAAAGATATTGGTGAAAATAAAATAACAAAATGTAGTTAAATTAAATTCATCAAAATGTGCAAAATAAGGAGCCAATTTGAACGGGCTACCAGTAAAACCTAAACTAACGAGAGAAAGACCAACAGCACCTAATAAGACGGCCCAATAAGTTGGATAGAGTCTTAAGGCTCTATTGGTAATAAAAATTTTATAACCGTTTTTCTTTTTTAGGTATTTGGTAGTCAATACCATACTCATGTAAAAACCAGAAATGATATAGAATGCTTTTACTGCAACATCTCCACCCATAGAGTATAATCCAAAAAAAGGTTCTGTGTGGGCGATAACTACAATTATCGCTAGAAGTACTCTTAACTTTCCCAATTATTAGATTTATTAGTCTAGATCAGAGGGTCACTTCAAGTGCCCCTCTGATTTTATCAAAATTACGGGGGCACTTGAAGTGACCCCGTAATCCAATCACAGGATTTGTCTAAGAACCTGAATTATTTACAATCAAAAAGGTTGTTAATTGTTGATTTATTGGGTTTAATTACTGATAACAGATAATTGACAACCTTTTTTGTTATACCTAATATATTCCAAATTAAACAAACTACCCTTGGGAATTTGTAATTATTAATTGATATTTTTTCGATAACCTATTGATTATCAATCTAATATTCAGTTTCTACTTACATTTTAAATTTCATTAATTCCTTAGTATTTTATTCTCACTCACTTATGCATCACGTTAATCGACAAGCATTAAACGGACGGTTTCGCTCTGTTTATACCGAACTTGTAGATAGGGGAGTTATTGTCAAAAATGACCGAAAAAAAAGCAAAACCGTTTTTGCTCATACTTTAGGGACTAAAGGACATATCATTGACTTATATCTACAGGATAAACGCAAAATCACTTACGAACAAGCTAAACTTTTATGTTCAGCCTATAAAGTGAGTGAATCTTACATGTTTCAAGGACAGGGAAAACCATTCAATGGACAATTACCTAAAGAAGATAGACTGGCTATGGCATTAGGAATAGACTTCAATCCAAATATATTATTTACCAACGTAGCCGCTTTTTCGAGCAATACGATTGGCGTTGACCTATTAGAAGATACTGACCACTTTCGTATTCCTGGTTTGATGGGAGACCTAATCGCCTTTAATATTAATGGAAATAGTATGGCTCCTACGATTAAAACTGGAGACATGGTGATTTGCAATCCAATCGAGACCTTCAAGGACATGAAAGATAATGATATTTATGCAGTCGTTACCAAACAATCTGTATGGGTAAAGCGAGTACAAAAATGTTGTGATAAATTTGGTCGCTGGACACACCTCAAACTTATTTCGGATAACTTCCACGAGTACGACCCCTTTTTAGTAGAATTGAAAGAAGTGCGTCGATTGCTAAAAGTTAAACGGAAATTGACTGGGCTGGAATAAAGCGTTTTATTTTACGCTAAGTACCAAGTCACAATTATCTATAAGTAATTTTAGTTTCTTTTTTCCTTTAGCGTCGTTAAAAAAAGTCGATAGAGCGAAGGCTATACCGAAGTTTTTTGCCTTGCTAAAGAAAAAAATAATTCTAAAATTTTACTTATACCTAATTATCACTTGGTACTTAATTTTATAATTTCAAGAATAAAAATAAGGGCTATCATTACTGATAACCCTTTTTAGTTTTGTCGAAAAACTACCAGATTTTTCAATAGTATAGATGCTATTTTTCTTCCTATTGGTGTATTATGTTTTAGTTTTAACACTTTGCCTGCTTATCCCCTCTTCTCTTTTGCTTTTTACTCATTCCTAGCGTACTTTTGCAGTCTTTAAAAATAGCTTATTTTGGCTACATCGTAAGTGATTAAAACACTAAAACAAAATCAATAAAACTTGATAGAATTTTCTCGGTTTGAATTAGCTAACGGATTAAGAGTGGTTGTCCATGAGGATAATAGTACACCGATGATAGCAGTCAATATTTTATACAATGTTGGTGCTAGAGATGAATCTCCCGACAAGACTGGATTTGCGCACCTGTTCGAGCACTTGATGTTCGGTGGTTCTGCTAATATTCCAAACTTTGACGAGCCGATTCAATTAGCAGGAGGGGATAATAATGCCTTTACTAATAATGATATTACCAATTTTTATAATGTTCTTCCTGCGGAAAATATAGAAACTGCTTTCTGGTTAGAATCCGATCGGATGTTTAGCCTAAATTTCAGTAAAGAAAGCTTAGAAACACAACGAAAAGTAGTATTAGAGGAGTTTAAAGAGACCTGTTTGAATCAGCCTTATGGTGATGTATGGCATCATATCTCTGACATGGCTTACAAAGTACACCCCTATCGTTGGCCAACTATTGGAAAAATTCCTAAGCACGTAGAAGATGCCACTTTAGCCGATGTAAAGACTTTCTTTTATAAATATTATCGACCCAATAATGCTATTTTAGTTGTATCGGGAAATACGACTACTGATAAAGTAAAAGTACTTGCCGAAAAATGGTTTGGGCAAATTCCTAAAGGAACAATCCCTGAAAAAAATATTCCGCAAGAACCAACTCAGCAAGAACTTGCCTATAAAGTACATGCTGCAAAAGTGCCTATTGATTCATTGTATTTGGCTTTTCATATTTCTGGTAGAGCAGATAAAGACTATTATGCTACAGATTTATTATCTGATGTATTAAGCAATGGCGCATCAGCTAGATTGTATCGTCGATTACTGAAAGAGCAAAAATTATTTAATCATATTGATGCGTATATTACTGGAAATATAGATCCTGGCTTGTTAATTATCGAAGGAAAACCAGCAGAAGGAGTGACTCTGGAAGAGGGAAAAGTAGCGATTTGGAAAGAGTTAGAAGAACTAAAAAAAGACTTAATTCCAGAACAGGAATTATTGAAATATAAAAATAAAGTAGAAAGCGCTTTAGTCTTTTCAGAAATTAGTATCCTCAACAAAGCAATGAATCTAGCGTTTTTTGAATTGTTAGGAGATATTAATTTAATCAATACTGAAAAGGAGATTTATCAAAAAGTAACAGTAGAAGATATTCAACACTTAGCACAAACTATTTTCGTAAAAGAGAATTGTTCGGAATTACATTATTTGGCAGAGAAAGAATCTGCTATTGCCTAAATTTCTTTTTACTTAAAAGTCCTTCCAACACTTGGAGTGCTGGAAGGACTTCCCACTCAATATACTACCTTATTATGAGCAAGAAATTCACACACCTAGACGCAGCTGGCAATCCATCTATGGTAGATGTTGGCGCAAAAAAAATCACTATAAGAATTGCAAAAGCAAGAAGTATTTTAGTAGTAGACGATGAAATATTAGCTCAATTTGAAGGTAAAGATATTCAAACTAAAAAAGGCCCTGTTTTTCAAACAGCCATCATTGCTGGTGTAATGGGTGCTAAAAAAACGAGCGAACTAATCCCGCTGTGTCATCCACTAGGTTTAGACAATTGCCAAATCCAGATTCACATTAATACACAGAAAGAAATTGTGGTGGATTGCACAGCAAGTCTTTCTGGTAAAACGGGGGTAGAAATGGAGGCACTCACTGGTGCATCGGTTGCTGCATTGACCATCTACGATATGTGTAAAGCTTTTTCCCATAATATCATCATCAAAGAGACTAAGTTGATGGAAAAAAGTGGAGGTAAGAGCGATTTTAAGCGAGCAGAGTAATCTATAGATCTTATTAAAATGACTGTTGCCCATTGGGTGTTTTTTTATTTTCTTCGCTATTCAGCACGAGTAACTTTAAAACGGAAATCTTTTCGAATGTTGAAAATAAAATGGAAATTAGTTGGTAAAGGTCAATACTGAAAGAATAACTTATCGTCTAATAATAAATTACACACATGAGTAAAGAAAACGATTTAGTGGTATTTATATCCAGTAAAAATAGTACTTGCGATGAATGTAAAGAGGCATTAGGAAGAGGTGCTTGGATTACTTTAGAAAAAGAAAAAGGTGCTTTATGTTTGTCTTGTTCTGATATGGAACATTTAGTATTTCTACCTTCAGGAAGTGCGGCACTTACTCGGCGATCAAAAAAGTATTCCACCTTATTTGCTAAGGTGCTAAAATGGAGTAAAAGCCGTAAAAGGTACGAACGACAAGGGCTTTTGGTTGAGCAGAAAGCTATAGAGCAAGCAGAACAAGAATGCTTAGATGACGAGGAAGTCCGTGCTCGAAAAAGAGAGCGAGCGGCAGAAAAAAGAGCCTTTCAAGACAAAGTTTATCTCCAAAGTTTCGCCCAAAAAATTGAACTACTATATCCTGCCTGTTCTACAAAAAGAGCAAAAATAATTGCCGAACATGCCTGTCAAAAATATAGTGGTCGTGTCGGACGCTCTGCTGCTGCTAAAGATTTAGAGGAACAAACGGTTCGTCTAGCTATGATTGCGCATATTCGGCATACAGAAACGAATTACGATAAATTATTGGCAATGGGATATGACCGACAAACAGCTCGTACACAAGTAATGGGAACGATTATGGAAATTTTGGAAAAATGGACTAGAAAATAAATCCATCTTGAATAGACCATGCTAACTCCCTTGCAAAGCATCCAAAGTCTCGCCAGTAATAGCCACCACCGCCGAACGAGGAATATTATCCCCCCCATCAGGCCAGTGACTAGTCAAATCATTAGGCCCAGTAGAATATTCGCCAGGATGCTGCACGCTTAAAAATAGCGTCTTTCCATCAGGCGCAAAAAACGGCCCTGTGAATTCTGCATCACTTGGCGCACTTGCCATTTGGATAACTTTTCCTGCCTGTGGACCTGTTCTAGGCACAACAAATAAGCCGTTATTTTTAAAAGGAATGTATGGTTCTTTATTCATCAAACTACCCGAAATATCAGAGGTAATCCATAAATTTCCTGCTTTATCAAACGCCATATTATCTGGGCAAGCAAATCCTGTTTCTTCTCCGCCTGCTAAATAAATAGAAGGTTTGAAAGTTAAAGCATCATGTTTTCCGTCTGTTTCTTCTATTTTTAGAATAGAACCGAAATAGTTTTTCTTAGTCGAATTATTAGTCAACGAAACTAAGACGTTGCCATTCGCTGGATCAATTTCTATATCTTCTGGACGGTCGAGCGGTGTTCCGCCCAAATACTTAGCGGCTTTCCTCAATTGAATTAAAGTATCTGTTTGATCTTTAAAGAACTTTTGTAAAATCTTATTCTCTTCGTGTACAATCGGCAACCATTTCCCTAATCGGGTATTAGCTACGTAAAGTGTTCCTTTCGCTAAAGACCCTGGCTCGGAACTTATGAATTTATACAAACATTGATTGACACTATCATCGCCAGAATAAACGACTACTCTACCGTCTGGCAATTCTTTCATCGTCGCACATTCGTGAGCACATCTACCTAAGGCTACGTGTTTTTGTGCTTTGCCCGTTTGTGGATCAACCTCTACCACCCAACCATAATGTTCCGGTGGATTATCATGCTGAGTATGCCACGCTAAAAAGGCTTTTTTCTCTATTCGCTTTCCGCTTTTAAAATCTCTTTCGCCATAAAACATATCGTAGTTTTCCTCACAAGTCAAGATGGTATTCCAAGGTGTAATTCCACCTGAACAATTCCCTAAAGTCCCCATTGCTACTTTCTTCCCAGCAATTGGTTGATCCCAATTGAATGGAATTTTTGTCATTCCATGCACTCGCTTATTTAATGGATCATTTTTTACAACTTCCCATTTTCCTTCATCATTTTTCTTAACTCGCATAATGCTACCACCGACATTGTACATTTCCTTTTCTACCTGTTTTTTGGTTTTCTCTCCTTCAACGTGATTAGAAACAAAAAATGGATCTACATATTCGTGATTAACCCATAAAATTCCATCATCTGGATTGGCTTTATCCAATGGAATAAATGCAGTAAAATCATTATTAAAACCAAATTTGTCTTTCTTACTGATAGGATCTTCCCATTTTACTAAAACATCAAAATTTAAGCCTTTAGCTAGCTTTAGTTCATCTTCTCTAGAAGGTGCAATACCCGTTAATTCCTTGTAATAAGACGTCGCTAAAGGAATCAAAGTTGGTGCTAGTGAACTAACAGCTACTCCCTTTCCTAAAAATTCTAAAAATGTTCTTCTGTTAATTGATTTTAATGGCATATGTTTATTTTGATTATTTTTTTAGTTGTTTTCTCTATAAATGGACAAATATATAAAAAGATTAGACTTTTTTCTGAAATGATATACCTGCCAACCCTTCGAGGGCTAGCAGGTATTGTTCGTACGAAAAACTTTAGAATAAACACTATAGTTTAGATGTATGGAACATTCTTTTTTATAACGTTCAAAATCACTATTTTCAATATAAAATACGTCATTATTCGGTAAGAATTATACTAATGGTTCAAGACATAAGTTCTTGACAAGTTAAATCGGCGTCTTTTTCCATTATGCGTCGTTATTTTTTTCTCAAAGAGCTACGGCTATTCTCAAAAGCATCCCTTCCGCAAGCGGTTCACAAACGGTGTTTGCTCATCTAGCCTAATGAAAAAATACACTCGATTTAACTATCAATTACTTATGACTTGAACCACTAATTTGTGTTACAAACATAAAAAGGGCCAACACCAAATGATGTTAGCCCTAATTATATCTTTCCTATTGTGACTGTTCTGTATTTCTATAAGGTCTAATATACCTCAAATAAACCAGCAGCGCCCATTCCTCCACCTACACACATCGTACATACTACATACTTAGCACCTCTTCGCTTGCCTTCGATCAATGCGTGACCGACCATTCTTGCACCTGTCATTCCGTATGGGTGACCGATAGAAATTGCTCCACCATTTACATTCAATAATTCATTAGGGATCCCTAATCTGTCTTGGCAGTAAAGAACCTGTACGGCAAATGCCTCATTCAATTCCCAAAGACCAATATCAGACATTTTTAAGCCATGCGCTTTCAATAATTTTGGAATAGCGAAAACTGGTCCAATACCCATTTCATCTGGTTCACAACCAGCTACTGCAATCCCTCTGTATGCACCTAATGGTTGTAATCCTCTTTGTTCTGCTAATTTACTGTCCATTAAAACAGCAGCAGAACATCCGTCAGACAATTGACTTGCATTTCCAGCAGTAATGACACCACCTTCCACAACAGTTCTTAAGCCTGCTAGTGCCTCAGCAGTCGTAGAAGGTCTATTACCTTCATCTTTTGCTAAAGTGGCCTCTTCAAAAGTGATTTCTTTTGTTGCCTTATTGAAAATTCCTTTTGTCGTTGTAGTTGTGATAATCTCATCGTCAAATTTTCCAGCAGCTTGTGCAGCAGCTGTTCTTTGTTGACTTTGAAGGCCATAAGCATCTTGTTGCTCTCTAGTAATACCGTACCTTGCGGCAACAACTTCCGCCGTTTTTAACATTGGCATGTATACATGTCTATGTTTAGCTACTAGATTTCTATCTATTGCTCGATGTGTATTCATGTGCTCATTTTGCACTAAACTGATAGACTCAATGCCTCCACCAATTGCTACGGACATACCATCCGTAATAATTTGCTTGGCAGCAGTTGCAATAGCCATCATTCCAGAAGAACACTGACGGTCAATCGTCATACCTGCAACAGTTACTGGTAACCCACCTGCTAAAGCTGCTAAACGACCGATATTTTGTCCAGTTGTTCCTTGTTGCATGGCGCAACCCATTACACAATCATCTACCTCTGCTGGATCAATTTTTGCTCTCTTTACAGCCTCTTCGATTACCCAACCTGCCATTGTTGGCCCGTTAGTATTATTAAACGCGCCTTTGTAGGCCCTTCCGATGCCAGTCCTGGCGGTTGATACAATTACTGCCTCTTTCATTATTATAAGTTTGAATGATGAGTTAATGAAATGCTGCTTGGCCTATATTTCGTTATAATGTAGGTAAGCTGTGCAAAGAAAACAAATTTAGTATAAAAATACTAATTTTACAATAAAATGATTAAAGTCTGTTTTATGCTTTAATCCCCGTCTCCTTTCCTAAGGCTTCCAAATCTCTAACTAATAATCGTTTCCGATTAAAAGTAATAATATTTTTAGTTCTTAATTCATTTAAAACGGTTGTCACTGTTTGACGAGAAGTCGCCGTTAGATTAGCTATTTCTTGGTGAGTCAAAAATCTTCGAACGACCGTCTCATAACCGACTCTTTGCCCTTTTTTCTTAGCTAGATTTAATAAATATTCAACAATCCGAGTTCGAGAATCTCGGAAAACTAATGATTCTAAACGCTGCTCTATTTCTAAGACTCGGTTGCCCATTATTTTCATCATAAATAATTGCAGACCGCTATATTCCTTCATCAAACTTTTCATCTCAGCTACTGTAATTATACACACAGTTGTCATTTCCATAGCGTAGGCAAAGTCTCGCCTTTTTTCTTCGCCTATCAATGAAAGTTCTCCGAAAACTTCTCCTTCATTGAGAATTGCTTTAGTGATTTCTTTTCCTGCATCTCCGTAAGCTCCGACTTTCACTCTACCTTCAGAAATTAAATACATACAATCAGCTTGTTCATTAGGAATGTAGACGTACTCTCCTTTCTTGAATTTTCGTTGCGTATGTTTATCTAAAGCTCCTGCGCCTAATTTTTGGGGGCAAAAAATACTGGTGACGTTAATGTTTTCCAGGAACCATAAGGAATTGGTTTCCATATTATTTATTTAATAAATTGCTAGCTATCAAAAATAATAAAAAGTGTTTGTGTTCTAACACTATTTTTGAAAATAGGTTTGATTTTTGAAAAAGATGGGATAAAATTGTCTTGGTTAAGGCAATCTTTATACCACTATTTTTAGCAAAAAGATTGAAATACGTACTTATTGAAAAGACAAAAAAAGCAAAACCTATTCATTTCATCTACTTCTCAAGGTTTCATTAAGTAGAATCAAGTATATTGCAATATATTCAGTTTAGAAACGACAAAAAAATAAGTTGGAAAACTTAAATAAGTTAAGCAAATAATCTCTAGCTGATTCGTGCTAAAAGATTGTTTGTCAACATCTTGATTGGTCTGACTTCTGACAAACTCGCCCGCTGCGCAGTCGAGCGGGTTTATTGGTCTTAAATTTGACTTCTCACTTACTTAAACACTAAACAATCCGCTAAATTTTAGCATGACGATTTCTTTAATTTTATTAATCATTCTTTTTTTGGCTTTATCTGCTCTTTTTTCTGGGTCAGAAATCGCCTTTATTTCTTCTAGCAAATTGAGGGTAGAATTAAAGCGAAAGCGGGGATCTAGAAGAGGTCAAATATTAGCTAATTTCTTCGAACAGCCTGCTCATTTTTTGGGTACGATGCTGGTAGGAAATAATATTGCGCTGGTCGTTTTTACTTTTTTAATGACCGAATTACTGACGCCGATATTTGCCCCATTTGTACAAAGCGAACCTCTACAATTATTACTCAATACAATTATCACTACTTTGGTCGTATTAGTATTTGGTGAATTTTTACCAAAAACTATCTTCCGTCTTTTTGCAGATAACATTCTTTATTTTCTAGCTTATCCTCTCCGATTCTTTCAATTTTTACTAGGTGTTCCTTCTTGGTTGATGACTAAGTTGTCCAATTTCTTATTGAAGTATGTCTTAAAAACACCCATCGAAAAAGTGGATAATGTTTTTACTAGAGTCGATTTAGCACATTTTATCGAGGCTTCCTTCTCTTCTGATACGGATGAAGAAATAGACAAAGAATTATTTCAGAATGCCTTAGAATTTCGACAAGTAAAAGTGAAGGAATGTGTAGTGCCAAGAACAGAAATTCAAGCCATAGATGTCAACGCCAGTATAGAAGAATTACTCCAATTATTCCAAGACTCTAAACTCTCCAGAATCTTAGTTACAGATGGAGATATGGACAATATTTTAGGGTATGTCCACCATCAACAAATGTTAAATAAACCAAAAAAATTAGCACCCATTGTGCTCGATATGCCCTTTGTACCTGAAGTGATGCGCGTCCAAGAAGTTATGAATCGTTTTATTAAAGGACGTGTCAGTATCGCTTGTGTAGTGGACGAGTTTGGTGGTACAGCAGGCATTATTACATTGGAAGATATTGTCGAAGAAATTTTTGGTGAAATCGAGGATGAACACGATCAAGAAGATTATATCGAAAAACAAATTTCTGACAAAGAGTTCCTTTTCTCTGGTCGTTTAGAAATTGACTATTTAAACGAAAAATACGAACAACTCAACTTCCCAGAAGGCGAATACCATACCCTCTCTGGTTATTTAGTAACGGTCACAGAAACGATTCCTCAACAAGGTATTGAGATTGACTTGGATGGCTACCGATTTATTTTAGAGTTGGTCAGTGATACCAAAATCGAAACGATTAGAGTCCTTTCACTACCTAAAGAAACTTAATTAAGAGACCTACCAAAATAAATTTATTGTGGAAATTTCTTTCTCTTCTGTCTGGCAGAATCTAATTGATTTTGTCAAGGACGTTCGTCCAGATCATTTACCAGATCATTTTTTGTCCCAGCCACAAAAAGTTTTTCCTTATTTATTGGGTATAGATTTCTTATTAATGATTCCTATGCTAGGTATTATTGGAGCTACGGGGGTGGAAGAAGGTGAACATGAACTGGTAAAAATGATGGATCAACCATTGGTTTTATTTGGGATGGCTGTTATTGCAGCTCCAATATTAGAAGAATTATTTTTTAGGTATCCAATTGGCCGCTGGTGGCACAAATCAGATCCATTATTAGAAAATATATCGAGTGAATCTTCTTTGGTGAGTTGGTGGAAAGCTAATTTTAAAATGATTTTTTGGACATTTACCATTGTCTTTGCCGCAGTACATTTTTCTAATTTTGCCACGACTGTCCCGATTTATTTAGCCCCTATTTTAGTTTTACCGCAGTTAATTCTAGGAATAATGTTAGGCTACATTCGAGTTGGTTGGAGTACTCGATATAGTATGCTATTTCATGCTATTCACAATGGTATCCCAATCACACTTATGTTCTTAGGTGGAGGAATGAAACAATAGACTTATCTAATAACCTAGGTTTTCTGTAGTAACGAGTAAATAATATCGAATCCATATATATTTGAGATTTTCATAATACTATTTACCTTTCATTCCTTAACTTGTGCGCTAAATTCTTAAACAAAAATGTTCTGAATGAACCTATTTCCAGAAATCATTGCTGCTGAAAAAAGAATAAAAAACAATATTCTAAAAACACCACTATATCCTTCCAATTACTTGAGTCAATTATCAGGAGGAACAGTCTATTTAAAATTAGAGAATGAGCAATATACTGGTTCTTTTAAGGCAAGGGGAGCATTGAACAAGATATTATCAACGACAGCAGCAGAAAGAAAAATAGGTTTCATTACCGCCTCTACAGGAAATCATGCCCAAGGATTCGCTCGTGCTTTATCCATAGCAGGAGCAACAGGAACCATTTTTTTACCAGAAAACGCCTCTCCTGCTAAAGTTGAGGCACTTAAAAGTTATCCGGTTGCTTTAGCCTTTTTTGGAAATAATAGTTTAGAAACAGAATTGTATGCTAAGAAAGTAGCAGGAGAAAGAGGTTTGATTTGGGTATCTCCATACAATGATCCATTTATTGTAGCAGGTCAAGGAACGATGGGTTTAGAAATAAATGCCCAATCAGAAAAGCCAGTTGATTTTGTATTAGGTTGTATTGGTGGAGGAGGGATGATGGCAGGGGTTTCTACAGCGATTAAAAATATTAGTCCTGCAACTCAAGTAATCGGCTGTTTACCAGAAAAATCACCAGAAATGTACCTGAGTGTGAAAGCGGGTAAGGTCGTTTTTATAGATTTTGAAGAGACACTTTCTGATGGTTCGGCAGGTGGGTTAGAGGATGGTTCAATTACATTTCCTATATGTCAAAAGTATGTCGATGATTATTGTTTAGTGTCAGAAGAGGCGATTGCAAGTGGCATTCGATTGATAGCCGAAAAACACCATAAAATTATCGAAGGTGCTGCCGCAGTAACTGTAGCCAGTTTTTTAAAAGAAATAGATAAATACCGAGAAAAAACGGTCGTTATTATAATATGTGGGGCAAATATTTCTATGAAAAAATTGAAAGAGATTTTATAATCTAGTGAGATTTAGTCCTTCCAACACTGCAGTGCTGGAAGGACTTTACATCCAAAAAAAACAGAAAACCTACCGCTGATGTCTAAGCATAAAAAGCCGAAAAAAAAGATAGCAAAACAAGCTGCCGAGGTCAATAAAAATGGAGCAATCTCATGGCTTGAAAATACCAAATTGCACAAATGGTTAATTGTTGGATTTGCATTTTTACTCTATGCGAATACTTTGACACATGAATATACGCAAGACGATGCCATTGTCATCTACGATAATATGTTCACGACTGAAGGGTTTAGCGGTATTCCAGGTATTTTAAAATATGATACCTTTTATGGTTTTTTCAAAGTAGAAGGCAAAGAGAAGCTAGTCGCAGGGGGACGTTATCGGCCTTTGACCTTAGTCCTATTTGCAGCAGAGTACGCACTATTTGGCGAAAATCCATTTATTGGTCATTTGGGGAATATTCTATGGTATGCCTTATTGGGAGTCGTTTTATATCTATTATTACTGAAGTTATTCAATGCTAGAGGAGATGTTCCGTCAGGGGCTTTTTTTGCATTATTGATTACTTTATTTTTTATCGCCCACCCTACTCATACTGAAGTTGTAGCGAATATCAAGGGAAGAGATGAGATCCTAACATTATTGGGAAGTTTGGCTGCTTTACTATTTTCTATAAAAGCTTATGAAGAGGAAAAGAGTTGGTTAAATGTCGTAGCGGGAATTACTTTTTTTCTAGCGTTGATGTCCAAAGAAAACGCTATTACTTTTTTGGCGATTGTTCCACTCACCTATTTCGTTTTTACAAAAGCTAAGTTTGGAAAGATAGCTATACAAACGTTGCCATTCATCTTAGCAGCAGGCATATTTTTATTGATCAGAGGTCAAGTTTTAGGTGGTAATTTCGGTGGCGAAGTCTCTATGGAGTTAATGAATAATCCTTTTCTAAAAATAGAAAATGGACAGTGGGTCAGTTTAGGGTTTGGAGAAAAGATGGCAACGATTGTTTATACACTCGGAAAATATGTACAATTATTAATTTTTCCACATCCTTTGACGCACGATTACTATCCCCGTCATGTAGATTTGATGTCGTGGAGTGATTGGCAAGTAATACTAAGTGGTTTAACTTATTTAGGTTTAGGGATTGTAGGATTAATAGGCTTATTAAAAAGGCGTTTGTGGGGATATGGGATTTTGTATTACATGATTACACTTTCTGTAGTTTCTAATGTCTTTTTCCCTGTTGGAACGAATATGTCTGAACGGTTTTTGTTTATGCCTTCAGTGGGGGCTTGTTTGGCAATCATTGCGCTTATCCTCCCCCTAGCCCCCTCCAGAGGGGGAAATGGCTTAGTGCAAATAGACAACTCCATGAAAATAATATTGGCTATTGTTTTATTATTATTCAGTGTAAAGACTATACATCGAAATTTTGCTTGGAAAGATAACTTTACACTGTTTACAACCGATGTACAAGTGTCGAAGAATAGTGCAAAATTAAGAAATTCAGTGGGTGGAGAATTGTCTGCTACTGCGATAAAATTAAAAGAT
>CALDTJ010000056.1 GCA_937924145.1 uncultured Saprospiraceae bacterium | reverse complement strand
CTCAGTTTTTGCCAAAAATTCTTTTCATAGCAGGGCTACGGAAATAATTTTTGGTAGAAAATGAGGGCAAAAGAAACCGTCCAAACCAGCCCGCTGACGCAGTCGGGCGGGTGGCGGAGTTATTGTTTTGCCGTTACTAAGGCAACCATTTGAGAATCAGCCTTAACAATAACCTCTAATTACTTCTAATAAGCCATTGATATCGGAATGCCCATTTCCAGCAAATTTCACTATTTTCTAAACCTAACAGATGGGCATATTTCCGCAATTCCGATTTTTTAAAGCCACGTAGAATAGAAATCACGCCATCTTTTCGAACCATCGGATTAGGAATAAATATGGTCAGCAATTTAAATAAAAATACCGCCCATTCATTTCTATGCAAATCATTGATAACCAATCCAATCTTAGCTTTCGAAGTAATTGCTGTCAAACTAGCTAATATTTCCTTATCAGTAAAATGATGAAAAAATAAAGTGGATAAGACAATGTCATAATCCAAATTGCTAAAGACTTCAGATGGTACAAATTCTTGTAGATAACGGATTTCTTGATAATCAATGGATAATTTTCGAGCATAATCAATCGTAAATTTGTTAGCATCAATCCCAATTAATTCTACGTTACGCCCTTTTTCTCTTGCTAAATCAGCTACGACTCTAAGCATATCTCCATTACCACACCCCAAATCCACAATCGTAATTTCTTGCGCCAATGGAATGTCTTGCCAAAGTTTTTCTAAACCATCAATGGTCACCCTATTCCCTCCCAGCCATTTATTTATCCAAGCAATTTGGTCGAGAGTGCGCTGCAACAAATCGCCTTCCATCGAAAAATCATCCATGATCTCAGTCTGAGAACTTCTATTTTTTAAATCTAAAAACATTTAATTTTTTGCTCGTTATTTTAGCAACGACTTAGTAAAGAGTGAAAAATGGGGAACTTATTTTTCACCCTTAATCCCCTTTGTCAAGCAACCTTTGGCTACGAGACGAAATCAACCCTATTTAATCTACACAGTACTAAATTTTTCTCCGTGCGTTTGCTTAATAATAAACGGAAGTACTCTAGGGAATAATTTCAGTGTAGGAATACCTACATTTAATAAACTTGGATTAGCTAAAAATAAGCTCAAAATATGTCCTGCGTTCAATCTTCTGCTAAAAGTCTTTTCCCACTTTTCAATATAAGTTTGTTCCAATTCGTGTCGATTGGTCATTTTTGTATTAAAAAATTGAATAAATAAATTAGATAATATTTGGGCACTATGAATCGCCATTCCCATTCCATTTCCACACAAAGGATGAATCATCCCTGCCGTATCTCCGCACATAAAAATACCGTTTTCAACGGTTTCTTTAGCCGCAAATGAAATCTGACTAATCGTCAATGGTTTTGGGAAAGCACTTTTTAGTGTTCTAAATATACTTTTTAAATGAGGATTTTTGCATAATACTTCCTGTTGATAAGTCTCAATATTTCGATACTGCTTGAAGGTCTTATAGTTAGCTAAATAACATACATTTATCAAACCATCTTCAACTTTTGAAACCCCACAATATCCTCCTTTGAAATTATGTAAGGCAACTAAATCATCAGGAAAATTACCAGTATAGTGGCTCTTTACAGCTAAATAAGGTGTTTTTTGATGAATAAATTTTCTATCCAATTGGACATCTAAATTTGAGCGTTTACCATAAGCACCAATGGCAAAGGTAGCAAAATATTCGAAACCTCCACGAGTAGTAACTTCAAAGTGGTCATCCAAAAATCTAATTTTTTCTACCGTTGCTTTTACTACCTTGCAACCATTAGCAACTGCTTTTTGATAAAGTAGGTTATCCAAAGAAAAACGACTAATTCCAAAGCCACCAAGTGGCAATCGAGTCTTTACTTGCGTTCCTTGAGGGCTACTTAAGGCAAATTTTTCAATGGAAGTCGCACCAACTTCAAATGGATCAATGTCGATACTTTTTAAATAGGGTAATACTTCATTAGAAATATATTCCCCACAAACCTTGTGTTTAGGATATTCGTTTTTTTCTAAAACTAGTACCTTAAGTCCTGCTTGTGACAAGTGTACGGCATTCACCAATCCCGCTAAACCTCCTCCTATAACTAGTATATCGTACACCATTACTTAAAATTCCCCTTATATTTTATTGAAATTTTAACCTTCTTTTTTAAGATCCAACTGGATTCCCCTACTTCGAAATCTAGACGATCAATTTCAAAATTGCCTTTAACCATTAAACTTTTGCCTGTATTTTTTATGGTAATGGGAAATTTCACCATTTTAGTCTTCCCTTTAATGGTCAACCTACCAGTAAAATCGTATTGGTCATTTTTCGATTGCTCCAACTTATCAGTAGTTAATTGAATCTCTGGAAATTTTTCTTGATGAAAATAATCTTCCTTTTTTAAATGATTATCTCGAGCATTAATCCCTGTATCAATTGATTTCACGACAACGATTCCATTAAAATAACTGTTTTGAAGGTTTTGTTCCTCAAAATTAGCAGTCACCATAAATTCAGAAAAGGAGCCTTCAACGTTTAGCCCTAAATTTTTTATTTTGAAAGAAATCGTAGTTTCCGTTGTATCGGTGATAAGATTTTGTGCAGGCAATAGCGTAGCTGATAAAACAATAAACAATATAGACAAAAAATAATTCTTCATAGTTTGGTTTTGATTAGATATCAATTTTCTTTTTTCTATCCCTTGCAATTTCCATTAATTTATAAAAATCAAAAGTAATATTTTTAGTAATTGCCATGAAGGCATCTATTTCCCTAATCCTAGTAAATACTTCCCTCTCACTCCCCAAACTCCTTCCCCATCATCTGCCAAACCGTAATAAACAAAGCCGCAATAATAGGCCCGATCACAAAACCAGAAATCCCAAACCAAGAAATACCTCCAAGTGTCGCCAATAAAATCAAATAATCAGGCATCTTCGTATCTTGTCCAACCAGTCTAGGGCGCAAAATATTATCCGCCAAACCAATGACGAGAGAACCGATCACTAAAACCACTCCCCCTTTAGCAACAGCTCCTTGAAAAATTAAAATCAACGCAGCAGGCAACCACACAATCGTACTACCAATAGGTAAAAGCGACAAGAAAATCATGACGACACCCCACAACATTGCCGCAGGAATACCGACTGCCCAAAAGAGGATACCACCAATCACTCCTTGGAGAATAGCCACTAATAAACTTCCTTTTACGGTCGCTCTAGCTACACTTTCAAACCGTCGAATTAAGGCTCGTTCTTTTTCGTCGCCTATAGGTAAAACCCAAATGATACCTTCAATTAATTGTTTGCCATCTCTTAAGAAAAAGAAGAGGACATAGAGCATGACGGCAAATTGCAAGAAGAACTTAAAAAAGTTTTGAGTAAAGGTAAGTGCCTGACTAGCAGCCATCTGTGAGCCATTAGTAATAATATCATTAAGGCCATCTTTTGCTTTATCGAGGTTCAATCCATATTTTTCTAAGACCTCTAAATTCATTGGAATACTTGAACGGATGTCTTCGATGGTACCTTGGAGATCTATTTCGCCCGATTCTACTTTATCATAATAATAAATACTTTCTGACACCAAACTGGAACCGATAAATAGAACTGGTAAGATGACGATTAACAGGATAAAAAGCATCGTCAAAGCTGCAGCTAAATTGGATTTCCCTTTTAGTCGAACGGTAAGTCGGTCATACATATTATGAAACAGAATCGTTAAGATAATTGCCCAAAATATGCCCATCATAAACTCGCCTATTAGGCCTACAAAGGCAGCAGAGACCAATAATACAAGTACTAAAAAAAAGATATGCGGAAAGTTTTTTTCCATTGGTAATGGTTATTGGATGTTATTAGAAGTTATTAAAAGTTATTAGAAGTTAATTTAGGTAACTCCGCCTAAAAAATTACCACCTCGTGCTTTATAAACTAAACTTAGGTTAATAATTGATCACAAAAACCACGAAGTGGTTAGACATGAATAGCGGGGTTGTGTAGAAAGTCAAAATATGTAAAATATTCGAATATTTTACATATTTAAAATCATAATAACCAACGATAAATATTTTATTAAAAATAATAATTTATTGATAAAATCGACTTTTTACACAACCCCGACAGAAAACAATTCTCTCTTCCCAGGGGTTGTGTAAAAAGCCTTAATTTATAAAAAATAATCTTTGTAACTTTTTAAAAGCATTGTAGTGATTGTTAAAATTGTTTAATTGTTAAATTGCTGTATGACAAAGTGTTATGT